>ONXK01000234.1 GCA_900321785.1 uncultured Lachnospiraceae bacterium
TGTAGTGATGCAGTATTTGTACAGTTCACCTTCTCCAATGCCGGGAATGAACAGGGTCCAGATGCCGCCTGCATTGAACTGGGTCATGGCATGCTGGTCTTCGTTCCATCCGTTAAACGTACCGACCACGTGGACCGCTTTCGCGTTGGGCGCCCATACGGCAAAGAATACACCCTTTTCGCCGTTTTCTTCCGACAGATGCGCGCCGAGCTTTTTGTAGATCTGATAATGCGTTCCGTTGCCGTACCAGTAAGCGTCGTCATTAGAAATGAAGACTCTCTTGTCCGCGGGCTGTGCGGGTGCTTTTCTCACGGCCCTCGTCCCGGCTTTTGTCTTAGCCGGCGTTTTCTTAGCAGCTGCTGTACTGCTCTTTTTGGTCGCTGCTGTTTTTCTGGATGCCATACTATACTCCAATCCGGAACGCATTTGCTTTGCAGGAAACGGCAGTTCCCCATTTGCCCTGTTTCCTGCCCGGGTATTCTGCGGCGCTCCCGCACAGAATGCCCTGCGAATGACTCCCGCAACTGAAGAGCCGTCCGCTGACCTGTTACTCAATAACATTTAAAGTGTTCTTTTCCTGAACACATCGTTCCATCAGTAATGCAGAAAATCCTTATCCCGAAGAATGATCCGGTTGCCGGTGCCCGACTTTCTGCGTGAAAACGAATCCACAAGACTGGAGAGCGACTTGCGGCTCGCGTAATAGATCGCCTCATCGACGATATCCCTGATATCCTCCAGCGTGACGCTGTGATTGACCGTCTGGGAAGAGAGGATCCGGCTCTGCAGCGCGCTGATCCCGAATTCGTCGATCTCGCACTGCTGCTTGCCGGCATATTCCCGCGCATATCCCAACAGTGTATCAACGCTCAAAGCCGCGATGTCCACTCTGGCCGGGAACATATCACGCATCCTGGGATGATCATGCAGAAACGCGTCCATAACGCCCTTGCGGTCGATCATGATGATCAGAATACTTCGCTCCGGCGCCTTCAGGAGCTCACACATTGCCGCCACGCCTTCCTCGCTCATCATGGAAGCTCTCTCAATGATCAGAGCGCCGAACGGCATCCTGGGAATGACCCGCAGCATATTCTCTCTTGTGATATATCTGCCTTCCGACTTGGCGATCTGTCCGACAAAGTTGGGATTGATCTGACGGTATCTCCTCACAAGTTCCCTGGCAAGGCTCAGGGTTCCCGCGCCTTCATCGCCGGTGATCACAACGTTCCCGGTGCCGCCCTCAAGAAAGATCCTTCCCAGCGCGTCCGTGAGCTGGCGTATGGAATCCTCCGAGTGCAGGTACATCTGGCTGCTTCCTCTTCCGGCCTGCTCCGGATTGTTGATCGTCATCTTCTCGACAACAAACTCTCCCGGGAATTCGCCGCCGCCTTCTGTCACAAAGAGGCTTGTGTCAAATCCGGCGCTGTCTTTATCGTCGTCCTTGATCTGCAGTGCTTTCTGTACTTCCCTGCGGTCCCATGACTTGGTATACATGGAACCCGTATCCTGCTTTTTGTTCTTATCAAAAGCGCGCTGCACGGGCTTTTCCGCGGGCTCATCATCCTCAAGGCCGTTGGACTCATAGAAATCCCGCTTGACCTTCTCCCATTCCGACATGATCTCTGGTTGCCCAGACGACGCAGTTCCTCCGCCGCATCCTCGTAATGAATATGGGTATAGGTTCCCATCGTTACCCTGATATCCTCCGGAGAATGCCCCATCAGATAAGCCAGATGAACCGGATTCATACCTGCTTTTGCCTTTTCCGTACAGTAGGTATGCCGGCATACATGCGGCGAGACATACGGCATCGGGTCACGGTAGATTTTATTGAATTTCTCCCGGGTATGCTGGAAATAATGTTCCCAGTGCAGGGCGTCCACTTCTGGTTCGACAGCCGGAGTAATCCGCCGATCCAGAATTGTCCGGAATGCTTCCTTCACCATAGGCTCCATGGGAATGATCCGTGTCCCACACTTCGTTTTCGCCTGATCTTCAATATAGACCCGAGTGCCGACCCGCTGAAGCTGTTTGCTGATAAGTATTGTTCCCTTATCCATATCCAGGTCTTCAATCGTTAAACCGCAGAATTCAGAGATGCGCATTCCCGTATGGAACAGAATGTAGATACCCTCATAATATCTGCTAAAATGAGGATCCGTACGCACGAATTCGAGAAAGCGGCGCTTATCGGCCGGTGAAAGCGCATCCCGTTTCACCGTATCATTTACAGTCACTTCATGAAGCTGAAAATCATCAAAGGGATTCTTAAAGATCAGTTCACCGGCATTGCACCGACCACACTGTACTCAATCATTCAGCGGGATACCTCTGTCCGCTTTGATCATGCTTTGCGTATAGCGAATATCCTAGGAATTGATATTACTCAGATCTGTAAGGAGAATCCTTATGATGAGGGAGAAGTACTTCCGCAGCCGCTCTCTGATCTGAATGGGCTGACCACGAACCTTAATAAGCAGACATATATAAAAAACAGGACTACGCCGTTGCTTATGCTCTTTGACTATGAAAAAATGCCGGAATTAGATCAGGTTATCGCCGGCTATTTCCAATTAACCGACGAGGGACGTTCCACCTTTCTTGACAACCTACGATGGTTAATGGATACAAAAACAGACCGAAGCCGGGCAAAGAAGCTGAAAACAATTCGTAAATAGCCTTGTACCGAACTTGCCTTTTTAATATGACAGTCTGTGTCCCAGGTTGAGCGATCCTTGCGATCCGGCCTGACAGATATCCCGGGGCAGACATCGCGCCTGCCAGGATACCTGCGACCGACTGGAAATATATGCCTTTCAGGACAAGACATCAGTGTTTCTTCCCATGACACTCATATAAGCTGGCCGTATTATTTTACTCATGTTGACTAACTCTTCAATTCTGTGAGCACTCCATCCAACAATACGGGCAATCGCGAAGATGGCAGTGTATAACTCTGTTGGAATCCCAAGCATCTTGTATACAAATCCACTGTAAAAATCCACATTCGGACTCACGCCTTTATAGATATGTCTCTTTGCAGCGATCACCTGAGGAGCAATTTCTTCAATGTTCCGATATAGCATGAGTTCGTTTTCACTGCCTTTTTCTTTTGCAAGCTCCTCAACATACTTTCTTAAAATACGCTCTCTTGGATCCGAAAGAGAATATACAGCATGTCCCATGCCATAGATCAGGCCTTGCCGGTCAAATGTCTCTTTATCCAGGATTTTTCCAAGATATGCAGCTATTTCATCCTTATCTGAATAATCGGATACATGGCGGCTAAGGTATTCTATCATCTCCATCACCTTGATATTTGCACCACCGTGCTTTGGTCCTTTGAGTGAAGACATAGCCGCCGCAATCGTTGAATAGGTATCTGAACCAGAGGATGTCACAACCCTTGTTGTGAACGTCGAATTATTGCCTCCCCCGTGTTCCATATGCAGAATCAGTGCCGTATCCAGTACTTTTGCCTCTGTCCATGTATATTGTCTGTCCGTCCTGAGCAACATCAGAATATTCTCTGCAGCTGACAGTGACGGATCCGGGTGATGAAGAACCATGCTTCCATGTTTCACATAATGTACATAAGCCTGATATCCATATATTGCCAAAAGCGGGAAAATACTGATCAACTGCATACTCTGCCGGATGACATTGGCTATATCCGTATCCTTTTCTCTTTCATCGTAGGATGCAAGCGTAAGGATGCTCCTTGTCATTGAGTTCATGATGTCTTCCGAGGGAGCCTTCATAATCACATCACGTGTGAAATTCGTTGGTAGGGTTCTGCACTGACTGATTAAATCTGAAAATTCTAAAATCTGCTGCTGCGTCGGAAGCTCTCCCATAAGCAGCAGATAAGCGATCTTGTCAAAACCAGACGCATCGTCTCCGATAGAAGAAATCAGCTCTTCGATCCGATAACCCCGGTACCAGAGTTCACCGTCACACGGAACCCTCCTTCCGTCTATGATTTTTGAAGAAACAATGTCCGATACTCTCGTGAGCCCAGTAAGCACACCGGTGCCTTTTTCATCCCTCAGGCCAGTGTTTACGCCATATTCTTTGTACAGGATCGGAGAGATAGCATCGTTTTCAAAACAGACCGAAGCATGCTTTTCAGCATAATCGATAAGTCTTTTTGTCATCTAATCTATCCTCCGTTTGAAAACTCCGTTTCCATGATTTCTTCAAGCTGTTTCATCAGTCGGAGAAGTTCCGAAACATTACCTGCGCCAAACCTGTCAATTACCCGCACAAAATAATCTCTTAACAGTTTTTCGTTCTTCTCCAGCAGCATTTGGCCTGCATCCGTTATTGTAATATAGGTTCCCCTGCTGCCATCACCTTCATAGGACCATAGGATCAGTCCACGGTCTCTCAATTCACCGGTAAGTTTCGAAACCTGCCGTTCAGTGATTTTCATGCTGTCGGAAAGATCCTTAAAATATGTGCGGTCTTCTTTCTGCCCAACCTCCGAAATCCGGTGAAGGGCGACATATTCTATGATGCTGAGATCAGAAAGCTTTTCCCATATTCTGTCTTTATTGATCAGATATGTTCGGTATACCAATTCATTGGATATATCAGCAATGT
>ONXK01000199.1 GCA_900321785.1 uncultured Lachnospiraceae bacterium
ATGCGGTTATTTTCCTGACAGATCTGCAGGATCTGGGACTTGATACGGCTTCGGTCACTTCGGTAAAAGGCGTAGTCAGGGTTTATGATAAAACGAAGGGTAACCCGGAACTCGTTGTGGAAAAAGAGTTTACCTATAATTCTCTTCAGCCCATAGAATAATCAATAAAGATAAACAGATTGCTTCCTCCCGCCGGCAGGGTCCGGCGGGAGGATTTTTTTGCATTGGGATTCTTCCGGCTTCCGGGAAGTTTTGGCATCGGGAGACTTCCGGCTTCCGGGAGTTTTTTTGCATTGGGATTCTTCCGGCTTCCGGGAAGTTTTGGCATCGGGAGACTTCCGGCTTCCGGTGATTTTTCAGGCACGATGCAGAATAAACTGGACATTGCAATTTCATTGTGTTAAATTTAATTGCCTGATTTTTGTTTGCCGTCTTGTAGGGCAGATAAAGGGCAGGGCACAGAAATGACATGCCTTTACATGAAATGACATGTACGGCCATAAACGACATGCACGCACTATAACAGAAATATGATTATACGATGGAGGGTTGGAATGACGGAAGCGGATCATAAATATGATTGCTTATTGCTGGACCATCAGCTTTGTTTTCCTCTGTATGCCTGTTCCAAGGAGATCATTCGCAGGTACAAGCCAATGCTGGATGAGCTGGACCTGACTTATACGCAGTACATCACCATGATGGCGATGTGGGAGCACGGCGAGATGAATGTCAAGGAGCTGGGCAAGTGCCTGTTCCTGGACTCCGGAACACTGACACCGGTTCTCAAAAAGCTGGAAGCCAAGGGTTATATCCACAGGGGGCGTTCCCGGGCGGATGAACGCAATCTGGCTGTAACCATTACAGAAGAGGGGATGCGGCTTCGGGAACGGGCTCTGGCCGTTCCGGCGCGGATGGCCTGCTGTGTTGAACTGACACAGGAGGAAGCACAGACTATGCATTCTCTTCTGCATAAGATCCTGAATAATCTCAGCCGCATATGAGACTGGTATGTTCTTTTTTTCAGAACTATGCTATGATTTATTCTGTATGCACGGTTTTAAACAGCCGTGCGCTGACAGATTCTGTATGCATGACATTATTTTGAAAAAGGTACAGATATGATTTGTAACCGCTGCTGCCAGTCGTGAGCAGCTGTAATTCGAATTTGAGATATATTTTGAGAGGAAGACTATGTCCAGATTAACAGACAAACTTTTCGGATTAACAGACAAACTTTTCGGGACGCACAGTGAGCGTGAGGTCAAGAGGATCCGTCCTCTGGTGGACCGGATCGAAGCGCTACGTCCGCAGATGCAGGCGCTCACCGATGAGGAACTTCGCGGAAAAACCGAAGAATTCAGGAAAAGATATCAGGATGGCGAGACGCTGGATGATCTTCTGGTCGAAGCCTATGCGGCAGTCCGCGAAGGAGCGCGCCGCGCACTCGATATGGAACCTTTCCGCGTACAGCTGATCGGCGGCATCATTCTTCATCAGGGCCGTATCGCCGAAATGCGCACCGGTGAAGGTAAGACGCTGGTCGCGACCATGCCGGCCTACCTCAATGCTCTGGAGGGCCGCGGCGTCCACATCGTCACAGTCAACGATTATCTGGCAAAGCGTGACGCGGAGTGGATGGGTCAGGTCTACCGTTTCATGGGAATGACCGTCGGTGTTGTCCTCAACAGCATGACGCCCAAGGAGCGCCAGGAGGCCTATGCCTGCGATATTACTTATGTAACCAATAACGAGCTGGGTTTCGATTACCTGAGGGACAATATGTCCATCTATAAGGAGCAGCTCGTTCTCCGTGAGCTCCACTATGCCATCATCGACGAGGTCGACTCCGTCCTCATCGACGAAGCAAGAACGCCTCTGATCATTTCCGGTCAGAGCGGCAAGTCCACCAAGATCTACGAGGCATGCGATATTCTTGCCGGCCAGATGAAACGCGGCGAGGATGTTGAGGATCTTTCCAAGATCGATGCCATCATGGGCATCGAGCGTGAAGAGACCGGCGATTTCATTGTCAATGAAAAAGACAAACTCGTCAATCTGACAGCAGAGGGCGTCGCCAAAGTCGAGCGCTTCTTCCGCATCGAAAACCTGGCGGATCCCGAGAACCTCGAGATTCAGCACTGCATTATCCTGGCCCTGCGCGCCCACAACCTCATGCACCGGGACCACGACTATATCGTCAAGGACGACCAGGTCCTGATCGTCGACGAGTTCACCGGCCGTGTAATGCCCGGCCGCCGTTACTCGGACGGCCTGCATCAGGCAATCGAGGCCAAGGAGCATGTCAAAGTCAAGCGCGAGAGCAGAACTCTGGCAACGATCACCTTCCAGAACTTCTTCAACAAGTTTGATAAAAAGTGCGGCATGACCGGTACGGCTCTCACCGAGGAGCGCGAGTTCCGCGAGATTTACGGCATGGATGTCATTGAGATCCCTACCAACCGCCCTGTCATCCGTTTTGATGATCAGGATGCCGTCTACAAGACCAAAAAAGAAAAATTCCGCGCCGTCGTGAATGCGGTCAAGGAAGCCTATGAAAAGGGACAGCCCGTTCTGGTGGGTACAATTACCATCCAGGTCTCCGAGGAAGTTTCCAAAATGCTGAAAAAAGCAGGCATTCCTCATAATGTCCTGAACGCCAAGTTCCATGAGATGGAAGCGGAGATCGTCGCTGAGGCAGGCCGCCACGGCGCCGTCACCATCGCGACCAACATGGCCGGCCGTGGTACCGATATCAAGCTGGACGAAGAGGCCCGCGCGGCAGGCGGTCTCAAGATCATCGGCACAGAGCGCCATGAGTCCCGTCGAATCGACAATCAGCTGCGAGGCCGAAGCGGACGACAGGGAGACCCCGGCGAATCCCGTTTCTACATTTCCCTGGAAGACGATCTCATGCGCCTGTTCGGCTCGGACCGCATGACCGCCATGTTCAATGCGCTGAATATCCCCGAGGACCAGGAGATCACCCATAAATCTCTGTCCAAGGCCATTGAAGGGGCCCAGAAGAAGATCGAGAACAACAACTTCGGCATTCGTAAAAACCTGCTCGACTACGACCAGGTCATGAACGAGCAGCGTGAGATCATTTATGCGCAGCGCCGCGAAGTTCTTGACGGCAAGAGCATGCGCGACAGCGTTTTTAACATGATCACCGATTTTGTTGACAGCACTGTGGATACTTGCATCAGTGATGATATCGACAGCGATGACTGGAATCTCACAGAGCTGAATGAGCTCCTGCTGCCCACCATCCCTCTCGAGGTCGTCACCCGCGGACGCATCCGCGAGCGCACCCGCGACGGACTCAAGCAGCAGCTCAAGGAAGAGGCAGTCGCACTTTACGAGTCCAAGGAAGCCGAGTTCCCGGAGGCGGAGGCTGTCCGCGAGCTTGAGCGCGTTGTCATCCTCAAGGTCGTCGACCGCAAGTGGATGGACCACATCGATGACATGGAACAGCTCCGACAGAGCATCGGTCTGCAGGCCTATGGTCAGCACGATCCCCTTGTCGAGTACAAGATGGCGGGTTACGACATGTTCAACGAGATGACCCGCAACATCATGGAGGAGACCGTCCGCGTCCTCTTCCACGTCAAGGTAGAGCAGAAGGTCGAGCGCGAGGAAGTCGCCAAGGCCACCGGCACCAACAAGGACGACACCGCTGTCAAACAGCCCAAGCGCCGCACTGACAAGAAGATCTACCCCAACGACCCCTGCCCCTGCGGCAGCGGCAAGAAATACAAAAACTGCCACGGCAGACCGGGTATGAGCCTGTAAGGCGAACGGCCTGAGCTTGGAGACCGGGTATGAGCCTGTAAGTCGAACGGCCTGACCTTGGAGACCGGGTATGAGCCTGTAAGGCGAACGGTCTGACGTTGAAAGCCGGGTATGAATCTCTGAGTGAGTCGACCAGAACCGTCCCCGGCAACGCACCCGGCAACTCATTGTAGACCGGCAACTCACTCATCCAAAGAATCAATAGAAACCTCACAAGGAGAAGAAAATATATGCTACAACTGGATCAGATGAAGACCGAAGTCCAGCAGTATGAAGACACCATGCACGAGGTCCTTCATTCTCTGGATCTCGAATACAAGAAGCAGCGCATCGAGGAACTGCAGCGCGAGTCGGAGGCACCCGATTTCTGGTCGAATGCCGACATCGCCAACAAAAAGATGAAACAGCTCAAGGATCTGCAGACCACAGTGGAGGACGCGGAACACATCGAGACCCAGTATGAGGACATCCTCATGCTGATCGAGATGGGCAACGAGGAGAACGATGAGTCCGTGGTCGACGGTGTCCGGGAGGAGCTGGATGCCTTTGAAAACAAGCTGGAGGAGATGCGTCTGGCAACCCTGCTGACAGGCGAATATGATGATTCCAATGCCATCATGTCCCTGAATGCCGGCGCCGGCGGCACAGAGAGCTGTGACTGGTGTTCCATGCTTTACCGCATGTACACCCGCTGGGCAGACCGCAAGGGCTTCAAGGTCGATGTCATGAACTTTATTGACGGCGACGAAGCCGGCATCAAGTCCGTTGATTTCCAGATCAGCGGCCCCAACGCCTACGGCTACCTCAAATCCGAGCGCGGCGTCCACAGGCTCGTGCGCATCTCGCCCTTCGTCAGACATCTTTCGTTTCCTGCGACGTTATGCCTGATATCGAAAAAGATATTGATATTGTCATTAATCCCGATGATATCCGCATTGATACATACCGTTCCAGCGGTGCCGGCGGACAGCATATCAACAAGACATCCTCGGCGATCCGTATCACTCACTTCCCCACCGGCGTAGTAGTAACCTGCCAGAATGAGCG
>ONXK01000018.1:0-37241 GCA_900321785.1 uncultured Lachnospiraceae bacterium
CAGCAGCGCCATGAATGAAAACGCGGAGCTCTGCCGTACCTATCAGAATACTCTTCTCTACAGGGAGATGAATACACGCTACGAGCAGGTGATGTTCGAGCTTTTTGACTCCTGGGTGGAGACCTTCCTGCGGATCTATAAAGAGGGGAGCGGGGATAAAGGGCTTCCCGCAGTGGCAATCGTGGATTTTCTGGAGAAGGGATCGTCGGCAGCCGAGTTTACAGCCTTTCGAGAGGCATTTGAGAGGGCGGGCTGCAGGGCATTTGTGTCGGAAATCCGCCATATGCGGTATGAGGGCGGCAGGCTTCTGACCGGAGAGGGGATGCCCGTCGACGCCGTCTACCGGCGCGCCGTGACAAGTGACATTCTGGCCCATCGAGGAGAGGTACAGCCTTTTCTGCAGGCTGTCCGTGACAGACGTGTATGTCTGATCGGTGACTTCTGCACCCAGGTCGTGCACGACAAGGTGCTCTTCCGCATCCTGCATGACCCCCGCACGGCTTCTTTTCTGTCTGCGGAGGACAATGCCTTTATTGCAGCGCATGTGCCGTTTACAGCCATGCTGACCGCGGAGACAGCCGGCCGGAGGGATGTACGGGAAAACAAGGACAGGCGGGTCGTCTGTGCACAGTACAGGAGTGGAATGCACAGCTTGACGCCAGGGCGGATACGGATTATATCCTCCAGGAATTTGTGACTCCCTACAGGACGCAGAATATTTATTTCGGCCCCCCAAAACCCCGGACGGCCGATGCGGGAAAGACGGAAAAAACGGAAAACGTATCTGCCGCGCCTGCCTCTCCCGGAACAGATGAAGCGGCCGGGCAGCCGCAGTGGCAGTCCTTCAGCAATATGACAGGTGTATATCTTTATGGCGGAGAGGTCGCGGGCATATATTCCCGCGCGTCCGTGACGCCCATTATTTCCGTAGAGGGCGACGAACATGAAATGACCAGCATTGTCTTGAAAAAAAGGTGAAAAATATTGCCGATGCAGTATTTTCATTCCGGAGGTTTGCGAAAAACATCTCGCATTTCAGGCGGGTCTGAACTGTAACCCGCAAATCAGACAGCAAAGGTGATCGGAGGCAGAGGTATGGCATATGTGAGAATAGATGAAATCGTCGAAAAAATGAATCTGGAAAACCTTGCACCCGAGATCTCCACAGAAGGGATCAGAGTGCACCAGACCGAAGTCAATCGCCCGGCTCTGGAACTTACGGGTTATTTTGATCATTTTGCGGCCGGAAGGATCCAGCTGATCGGACTGGTGGAACATTCCTTCATCGAGCAGATGGATGAGGAGGCAGAGAGAGAGGTTTTTGATAAGCTTTTTTCTCTGGATGTACCCATGGTGATCTTTACCAGAGGGATGTATCCTGACGACATTATTATGGAGATCGGCCGCAAACACGGGATGCCCATGTATCTGACCACGCAGGCGACCAGCCCCTTTATGGCGGAGATCCTCCGCTGGCTCAATGTGCGCCTGGCGCCCTGCATCTCGATCCACGGCGTTCTGGTGGATGTATACGGCATCGGCGTTCTTCTGACCGGTGACAGCGGCATCGGCAAGTCCGAGGCGGCTCTGGAACTGATCAAGCGAGGCCACCGCCTCGTATCAGACGATGTGGTCGAGATCCGCAAGGTCAGCGAAGTGACCCTGATCGGCACTGCGCCGGAGATCACCAAGCACTTTATCGAACTGCGCGGAATCGGCATTATCGATGTCAAAACACTGTTTGGCGTTTCGAGCGTGCGCGAGAGCCAGAGCATCGATATGGAAATTCACCTGGAAGAGTGGAACAAGAATCGGGAATATGACCGGCTGGGACTTGAGGACAATTATACAGAGTACCTGGGCAATAGAGTTATCTGCTATCGCGTGCCGGTCCGGCCCGGCAGAAACGTAGCCATCATCTGCGAAGCAGCTGCGGCCAACCACCGCCAGAAACTCATGGGCTATAATGCCGCGCAGGAATTGTACAAGAGAGTGCAGAATAATCTCATGCGCAAGAGCCGGGAAAACGATAAGGAAGATGAATAAGCTGTTGTATTCGCAGCGACAGCAGGAAGCCGCCTTTCATAAGACCAAAGCAGCAAGTTGGGGCGGCAGGATGGAGGAAATGTGATTCAGACAGTACTACGGGAGGAGATGGAGAAAATCCTGACTCCGGACCAGATCTTATATAATGAACCCATGGACCGGCACTGTTCGTTCCGTACCGGCGGTCCTGCGGATGCGCTGGTAAAAGTCAAAACAGAAAAAGAGATGGCGGCTCTTCTGCAGCTCCTGAGGAATTGCGGAGAACCCTGCTTTCTGCTGGGAAAGGGAACAAATCTCCTGATCGGAGACGGCGGATACCGCGGAGTGATCGTCACCGCCGCGGCTGAGCCCGCCGAAAACCTGCCGGAGGGGAAGGAAGAACATAGTCCGGAAGGCGTGGATGATCTTCCGCTGGACGGGATCCGCGTGGACGGATGCAGTATCACAGCGGGCGCGGGGGCCACGCTCAAGGCTGCTGCCCTCGCTGCTCTGAAACATGGACTGACCGGCCTGGAATTTGCTGCAGGGATCCCCGGGACAGTGGGAGGCGGACTGGTGATGAATGCAGGCGCCTACGGCGGCGAGATCAGACTTGTTACCGGGACAGTGCGCCTTCTGATGCCTGACGGCAGTGTGCGGGAATACAGCCCGGAGCAGATGGAATTCGGGTACAGGACCAGTATCCTGAGACGGGTCGATGCGGCGGCTTTGCGCGCCCGGTTCGATCTGACCCCCGGAGATCCGGAAAAGATCCGCGCAAGGATCGCGGACCTGTCCGAGCAGCGCCGCTCCAAACAGCCTCTGGAATATCCCAGCGCCGGCAGCACATTCAAGCGACCGGAGGGCTTTTTTGCCGGGAAGCTCATTATGGATGCCGGACTTGCGGGGTACAGTGTCGGCGGTGCCCAGGTCTCCGAAAAGCACTGCGGTTTCGTGATCAACCGCGGCGGCGCCAATTCTGCGCAGATCCGCAGACTGATCGAAGATGTTCAGAATAAAGTATTTGAGGATACGGGGATCCGTCTGGAGAGAGAAGTGATCTTCCTTGGAGAATTCTGATATTCTGAGTTACCGGGAATAATTCCGGGAATGTTTCGGAAATGATTCCGGGAATAAAGAAAGCAGGGGAAATGCCGTGGATACGGCCGGAGAGCTCCGCAGCATCAGCTTTTTGGACGTTCTGCTGTCTGGCGCAGGGGCAGCGCTTTTGGGGAACGCTGCAGAATATGGAGGAGAAAAATGCGCTTTGTTGTAGTGACCGGAATGAGCGGAGGCGGAAAGGCAACGGCCATTAAGATACTGGAGGACGGTGGATACTATTGTGTCGATAACCTGCCGGTTCGCCTGATCGATAAATTTATGGAACTGGTCTTTATGCCCGGCAGCAACGTGGACAAGGTTGTCCTGGGTCTGGATGTCCGTGCCGACAGACCTTTTGTATATGTGGAAGAGGTGCTGTCCGCACTGCGCCAGAAGGGATATGACTATGAAATCCTGTTCATGGACGCAAGTGATGAGACGCTGATCAAACGTTATAAGGAGACCCGCCGTGCCCATCCCTGTGCGCCGCAGGGCCGTGTCGAGGACGGCATCCGCAAGGAACGCGAGATCCTCAAGCAGATCAAATCCAAGGCGGACTATGTATTTGACACATCCAGCCTTCTCGTGCGGGAACTGCGCGAAGAGCTGATCCGTGTTTTTGTCGAAGACGAGAAATATAATTCCCTGATCGTGTCAGTCATGTCCTTCGGGTTTAAAAAGGGCATTCCGAATGATGCGGATCTTGTCTTTGATGTGCGCTTTCTGCCCAATCCCTTTTATATTGAGGAACTCAAGAAACTGACAGGCAATGACAAACCTGTTTCAGACTATGTCCTGTCTTTTCCGCAGACAGGGGAGTTTCGTAAAAAGCTGGCGGACATGATCCGCTTTCTGATCCCCTATTATGTCGAGGAAGGAAAGAACCAGCTGGTGATCGCAATCGGCTGCACCGGAGGCCAGCACCGCAGTGTGACCATTGCCAACTGCCTGTATGAGGATCTGAAGGGCGGAGGAGACTATGCCCTCAAGATTTATCACCGCGACGCGCTTTAAAACGGAGGATTGCAGCGGAATATGTCTTTTTCCAGTGATCTGCGGGCGGAAATCGCCAGAATAATCCCTTCTTCAAGGCGGGACAGGGATACAGCCATCGCCGTGCTCATTGCCAATCTCTGCACTTTCGGCACTGCGGATGACGGCTGTGTGCAAATGTATTTTTCTTCGGGCAATCTGCCCGCTGTCAGAAAATGCTTTACATTGATTCAGAAAAACGTTAATATTAGACCTGATTTATTGACACCAAAACTGTCCGGAGAGGACAGGGATCCGGAGAAAAGAAAAACGGGTGCCGGCAGAGCAGATCATGATGTGCAGGCGTTTTTTCCGGAGACTGTTTCGACGGAATCTCCGCAGATTGTCAATCTGCCGGAAAGGCTTCATTTTCCGGACAGGGACGGCGGACTGCGGACACAGGATGGAACACTGGATCCGGCGCTTGTCAATGGAAACAGGAGCAGATCCTATCTTCGGGAAATGTTTCTCTGCACCGGGTTTATGAATGACCCGGCAAAGAGCTATCACCTGGAGTTCCGATGCTTCTCGGAACCGCAGGCCTGCCAGCTCCGGGAAGTGCTGGACGAACACGGGATCCATGCCAGGATGACGCTTCGCAAGAAGTATTATGTTGTCTACATCAAGGATTCCGAGGATATCGTCACACTCCTTCATCTTATGGAAGCATCCGTCAGCCTTATGGCGACCGAAAATGCGCGTATTCTCAAGGAAGTGCGGAATTCGGTGAACCGTCGTGTCAATTGCGAGACGGCCAATATCGGAAAGACTGTCGAATCGGCAGGAAGACAGCTGGAGGATATCCGTTTTCTGACGGAAAACGGAATTCTGCAGAAACTGCCGGCACAGCTTCGGGAAGCTGCTTCACTGCGGACAGAACATCCCGGGGCTTCACTGTCGGAACTTGGCATGCTTGCAGATCCACCGGTCGGAAGATCGGGCATGAACCATCGTCTGCGGAAGCTGTCAACGCTCGCGCAGAAGGCCAGGGAAGAGGAAACTTTTTCCTGAGAATTACGGAAAGACCACGGACGCGGGACGGCATCTGCCTGTACCGGCGAATGTCCGACAATTGCTTTGAACATTGTCTCTTTTGGATTAACTTAGTATTTGAGTACGGCGGGTTCACCGCAGGATGAGGAGTAAAATATGCTGAGGAAATCGATCTTGATCAATCGGCCGCAGGGACTGGACGGACGTCCCATTGCGGAGTTAGTGCAGGTTGCGAGCAAGTATGAGAGCCGTGTATATCTTGAACACGGAAAGAGAAAAGTAAATGCCAAAAGTATTATGGGCATGATGTCTCTGGAGGCTGTATCCGGCGAGCAGATTGAAGTGACGATCGATGGTGATGATGAAGAAAACGCTATGGCAGAAATCTCTGCTTTCCTCTGCAAAGGAGATCAGATGGCATGTCCGGCAGTCGGATGAAATGATCTGATCAGGTGAAAGAACTGCCCTGACCGGCAGAACCGAATAATGCATACAAAGCGCGTCCGGGAGAGAATGCTCCCGGGACGCGCTTTTTCTTCATTTTTCTTCATTTCGCAGTACATGCGGGACGGTATTGGGGCCGACGGTGTTTATTCTTCATCGCGCAATACCCGTGACTTCAGGCGTGGGATACGCACGCAAAAAGTGAAACTCGCTTCATCGTGGGTACAATCCCGCGATGAAGAATAACGCTCCCACACACCAAAGGTGTGTTGGATGCAGGGAAGATGTTGCCCTTAGGGGCAACCCGCATCCGGCGCGCAAGACTCGCGCGCAAGTCTTGCATTTAAATAAAAAAAGCCCTGTAAAGGCCTATAAAGGGAGGATGCCAGGTACTTGCGTACCTGGCATAGTTATGAAAAAGTTATTTGTAAGCCTGCTGCATTGGCGACGTTTAAACTGTACTGCTGTTGGCTGTTCAGCTTATGTAGAAAGTATATTGTTCAAAAATGGACGGAGAATGAGAAAGAGTTGAAAAATCATTAAATAAAATATGAACAGATTTTTAACAGCGACAGAGATGCTTTTCACTTTACATGGATAACGTTATGTCGTTATAATAGCTGTTATGTTGAAAACGGTTTTGCTTATCAAAAAGTCAGAAATCCGGCACTCGGAAGCAGTGGTTTCGGAAATGTCCCGCACTGTGGAAGCCCTTGGGAAAGAGGGATTTGCAGCCGCAGTTCTGGAAGCGGGAAGCGCGCGGGAAGCGGAATCGGCAGCAGCATCTGCGGGTGTTCCGGCCGATCGAGCGGAGACGCTTTTTGTGTGTGAGAGCAGCAGTGTGCTTCGCGGTCTCATTGAAAGAGGGGCTTTCGCAATCGGATATGCGCACGCGGACAATCCTGAGGAACGCTTTCCGGGAGCTCCCTACATCGTGCAGGAACCTGATCTGGTGGATGCGGACAGCTATGTCAAGATGTACCAGCGGGCAGCCGGCCTTCCATGGGAGATTCTAAAGACGCGGCGCTGCCGGGTGCGCGAATTTACAGCGGAGGATCTCGACGGGATTTACGCGCTGTATGATGAGGGCGCGCTGCGCTTTCTGGAGCCGCCTTCGGCGGACCGCTCCAGGGAAGAGAAAATCCTGCGCGCCTATATCGACCGGATCTACGGACTGTACGGATTTGGCCACTGGGCAGTGGTCCTGAAAGACCGGCCGGACAAGCTGATCGGAAGGATCGGGTTTTCCGCTCTCACCAGCCGGCAGGAAGAGGAGGCAGAGCGCTTTGGCGTTCCGGCACCCGATGCCGACTTCGGTTTTCTGGTCGGCCCCGAATGGAGGGGGCTGGGGCTTGCGGAAGAAGTCTGCCGCGCCCTTCTGCAGTATGGCTTTTCTCAGCTTGGATTTACATGTATCCGGGCTGATGCGGACAATAACAATGCCGCTTCGATCCATCTGCTGGAGAAACTCGGGTTTCTTCCGGTGGGAAAAGCTGTTTTTGAACAAAGCGGAAAAACAGCGGAACGAACGGTGTTTATCTCAGTAAGGGAAGACCCCCATTGAGATAAAAAATCATAAGATTTATGGAGGTATGCAACATGGTCAATCGGGAATACCTTGCGATGCTGGGAAACAAGTCTGTGATCCGCGAACTGTCGGAATATGCGACAGCCCGCGGAAAAGAGATCGGATACGAAAATGTATTTGATTTCAGTCTGGGAAATCCTTCCGTACCGGCACCGGACAGCTACAGAGACATTTCCATCCGGCTTCTGCAGGAAGAGGAGCCGCTGAAACTTCACGGATATAACCCCACGATGGGTGATCCCCGCGTTAAGCAGATGGTGGCAGAGACCCTCAACAAGCGCTTCGGCATGAACTACGAGGCAGGACATATTTTTCCCACGTCCGGCGCGGCCGGCGCCATTGCCCATGCCCTTCGCTGTGTGACAGAGCCGGGCGAGGAGGTCATGGTCTTTGCACCGTATTTCTCCGAGTACGATCCCTACATTAAGGGCACAGGAGCCGATATCAGGGTCGTGGCAGCCAAGACAGATGATTTCCAGATCAATTTTGAGGCGGCGGAGACGGTCTTCAGTGAGAAGACAGCGGCTGTTCTGATCAATACGCCCAATAATCCCTCCGGCGCGGTCTACACCGAGGAGACACTCACCCGCCTGGCAGAGGTCCTGACAGAGAAATCCGCACAGTACGGCCACACCATCTTCCTGATTTCGGACGAGCCCTACCGCGAGATCGTTTTTGACGGCAAAAAGCAGGCCTATCCGGCAAAATTCTATCCCCACACCCTGACCTGCTATTCCTACTCCAAGTCCCTGTCCGTACCCGGCGAGCGTGTCGGCTATGTGGCGGTTTCTCCGGACTGTGAGCAGGCAGACAAGATGGTCGCCATGATGGGACAGATTTCCCGCGGCCTTGGTCACAACTGCCCGTCGTCTCTCCCTATGCTTGCGGCAGCTTACTGCGGTGATGAGACTTCGGATCTGTCGGTCTACGAGACGAATATGAACCTGCTCTATGATACCTTCAAAGAACTGGGCTTCACCGTCCCCCGCCCGGGCGGAACTTTCTACATCATGCCCAAAGCGCTGGAGGATGACGCGGTCGCCTTCTGCAAAAAAGCTCTGAAATACGATCTGGTCTTTGTCCCCGGCGACGGCTTCCACGCGCGCGGATTCTTCCGCGTGGCCTACTGCGTGGACACGGAAAAGGTTGAACGTTCCCTCCCCGCCATCAGGCGTTTTGTGGAGACAGAGTACCCCAACCGCTGATCAGGGCAGCGTTTTCTGTTCATACCCCGGCAGGGGGTGAGCAAGAGCGTTCCCGATGCGTTTGTGCATCTTGACGAGACAGGGGTTCTTTTACAAATTTTTGCCCTTTACATCATCTTAATGGGAGGATATATATTTCATGATTGAGCTTCTGAAAGCCGCGCTGTTCGGTCTGGTGGAAGGCGTTACGGAATGGCTTCCCGTCAGCAGCACCGGTCATATGATCCTGCTGAATGAGTTCGTGACGCTGCGCGTTTCGGCAATCTTCTGGCAGATGTTCCTTGTTATCATCCAGCTCGGCGCGATCCTGGCGGTTGTGGTCCTTTACTGGAACACGATCTGGCCCTTCAAAAAAGACCGGGAGACCGGGAAGATCCGGGTGAACCGGGAAACGATCAGTCTGTGGGGCAAGACCATTGTGGCATGCCTCCCCGCGGCTGTCGTGGGTGTCCTGGCGGACGACTGGCTGGAGGTCCATTTTTACAACTGGTTTGTCGTATCGGTCATGCTGATCGCAGTGGGCATTGCCTTTATTGTGGTGGAAAACCGCAACTACGGCAAAAAACCTGTTACCAGGAGGCTTCGGGACCTGACATACCGCGAGGCGCTCATCATAGGACTGTTTCAGCTGATCGCAGCGATCTTTCCGGGAACATCCCGATCCGGCGCGACGATCCTGGGCGGGATCATGATCGGCGTTTCCAGGACTGTGGCGGCGCGCTTCACATTTATTCTGGCGATCCCGGTCATGTTCGGCGCCAGCCTTCTCAAGATCGTCAAATACGGACTGGCTTTTTCCGGCATGGAAATGGCAATTCTGGCAGTCGGCATGATCGTCGCCTTTGTCGTATCCATACTGGTCATCCGTTTTCTTATGGATTATATCCGTTCGCACGACTTTAAGGTCTTCGGATGGTACAGGATCATCCTGGGCCTGGTCGTGATCATCTATTTCACGATCATCCGCAGGTAGGGACTGCTGTAGAAAATTGTACATTTACAGACCAGCCTGAAACGGGTGTGCGGAAAAAAAATACAGTTCCATGTAAAACAATTGAGCCCGGAGTGTTGTTTTATGCTACAATAAAAAACGGCCCGAAACATAAAGGGGGCCTGCTTGCATTCACGTTTTTATCATTTTGCAGGACTGCAGCCAACAGGAGGAAGAAATGGCAAATAACAGAAAAAGAAGAAACGTAAACCAGAAGCCGGAAGCAGCTGACACCAGGGCAGTTGTAAATGAGGAGGTTGAGGTCAAGGAAGAAAAGCCCGCAAAAACCGCAAAAACCGCAAAACCTGCCAGGTCCGCTAACAGCGTCGAGCGCGAAAAACAGCGCAGGGAAGACAGACAGAATCTGCTCCTGCTGCTGGGCGTCATCGCAGTGCTTGCTGTCGTCGGAATCGTGATCTGGGTCACATCCAAATCTTCTGACGAGGAGACCGCTGTTGCAGCTTCGACTGCAGAGGCCTGCAGAGGAGACGGAGGAAGTTAAGGAGATCGTTGAGGAAGAGGAGACCGAAGAGGCAGCTTCCGCGGAGACACCTGCTGAGGAAGTTACTTCTACGACCGTGCTTGCTCCCGGAACAGTTTATCCGATCGAGGCTCCTATGAACCTGTATCAGGAAGCTTCCAAGGATTCCGCAGTTGTCATGGAACTGGTTTCCGGCTGGAGCGTTGCTATTGAGGAAGCGGCAGAGGCCGGCAACGGCTGGCACCGCGTTTCCGTATGGCTTGACGGTGCGCCCACCTACGGATACATCCAGATTCCCTGACGCCGCGGCGAATACAAATTGATTTCCCGTGCGGGCAGGTTTCGCTCCGGGGAAATCTGAAAGTAAGGCTCAGTTCTGCAAAAAGGCCATGCCTGTGCACAGCAGTGCTCCGGCATAACAGGAATCAGAGCAGGAAACGAAAGACGGTCTCCGGACAAAGATATCCGGATTTCGTCTGAGACCGGCACAGGTAAAAACCTGTGCCGGTTTTTCATGTTAATAAAGATTTGTACTGACTAACATCACCGCGTTTCTGACGACAGACGAGAAGGTGTAAACTTCAAAGTCCATATACGAAGGAGCTTTGAAATGCGGAATTCCCGCCGCCCCTCGGACAGAACGCTCCGGAATGGAGAATATATGCAGATTTCTCTGAATTTCATCCTGGAAAGTATAATTTTCGGTGTGGGACTGGCTATGGATGCCTTTTCCGTCTCTATGGCCAACGGACTGCAGGATCCGGGAATGAGCAGGAAAAGAATGCTCGGCATTGCCGGAACATTTGCTTTTTTTCAGTTTCTCATGCCCATGATCGGCTGGGCCTGTGTACACACCATTGCCGAGCGTTTCGAGGCCTTCCAGAAGCTGGTCCCCTGGATCGCCTTTGTCCTGCTTGTCTTCATCGGAGGAAAAATGCTGGTGGAGGGACTGCGGGAACCGGAAGCTGTTCCGGAGGAAATACGGCTCTCTCATGGGGAACTGTTCGTACAGGGCATTGCGACTTCGATCGATGCTCTTTCCGTCGGTTTTACGATCGCATCCTACAGTCCCGCAGCTGCAGCTGCAGCCTCGGGCCTGATCGGGGTGACAACGCTGGTGATCTGTATAGCCGGTGTCCGTATCGGCAGATTTTTCGGAATGCGTCTGGCGGGCAGGGCATCTGTTCTGGGCGGTGTGATCCTGATCGTCATAGGATGCAGGATACTGTTCGGCGGAGGCCTGTGAGACTGCCTGTTACAAGTCACGTCCTCGGTAGGGCGTGAACAGATAACACAGTAATGACTGCCGGTGCAGAGGCTTTTTTGACTTATTTACTTTAAGCGTTTTTTATGATACGATACACGCACTTGCTGTGATGGATTTTGTCCGTAGAAAGGGCTGATCCACGGCCGGAAATGCGTTTCGCAGCGTCAGAATCTGCGGGGAGGAGAAAAGAAATGTCTGAAGAAAAAATGGAAACAATGAATGATTTCAAGGAAGAGCTGGAAGCTTCTTTCCGCGAACTGCATGTGGGCGATATCGTGGATGGCACCGTGATCGGCATCACAGATGACGGAGTTACTGTGGATCTGAAATATTACACACAGGGCTTCATCAAAAACGCTGATATGAGCAATGATCCTACATTCAAGGTGTCGGAAGATGTGCATGAAGGCGACGCGATCAAGGCGACGATCGTGAAGATGGATAACGGCGACGGCAGCATTGCTCTTTCCCGCAAGGCCGCTATCGATGTCCTGGCATGGGAAAAGCTGGCCGAAATGATGGAAAACAAGGAAGTTTTCACTGTGCAGATCCTTGAAACAGTCAAGGCCGGTGTCGTGACCTATGTAGAAGGCATCCGCGCTTTTATCCCTGCTTCTCAGCTCAGCGATTCCTATGTCGAAAATACCGCTGAATGGATCGACAAGGATGTTGATGTCCGTATCATTACCTGCGACCCTGAGAAAAAGCGCCTTGTTCTCTCCGGAAAAGAGGTTGCCCGTGACCGCCGCAGAGAAGAGCGCAGGCGCCGCATCGACGCGATGCAGCCCGGCACTGTTCTGGAAGGCACTGTACAGACCATCAAGCCCTATGGCGCTTTCGTAGACCTCGGTGACGGTATCGACGGTCTGGTCCATATCTCCCAGATGAGCCAGAAGCGCATCAACAATCCTTCCGAAGTTGTCAAGGAAGGCGAGAAGGTCAAGGTCAGGATCCTCAAAGTCGCCGACGGCAAGATCAGCCTCAGCATGAAGGTGCTTGAGGATGCCCCTGTTCAGGAGAAAGAAGAGTCTGTGGATGTCTCCCTCTATACCACAAAGGAGAATGCCACCACAAGTCTTGCCGATCTGCTCAAGGGCTTCAAGTTTGACTGAGAGCGCAAGGGCGTTTTCCATTGGCCGAAGGCCAATTTGGAATGGAAAACGCCCGGTTATCCGGTCACGGTGTGACCGGTAACGACTGAGGACGGATATAGAATTCATACGGATCATGAAACGGGATGCTGCTGCATGCGGCCATCCCGTTTCTCTTTTCTAACAGGGGAAGATGTGCTATACTAGACCTCCAATGCAACGTATGTTCGATACTGCGCCTGTGTAAGGCGGCCGTATCGGGACCGGAAGAGGATTATTATGGATCATTTTGTACTGCATTCTGAGTATAAACCGACCGGTGACCAGCCCGGGGCCATTGATGACCTTGTCAGAGGTTTTAAAGAGGGAAATCAGTTTGAGACGCTTCTGGGCGTGACGGGGTCCGGCAAGACCTTCACCATGGCAAATGTCATACAGGCCCTCAACAAGCCCACACTGATCATATCGCACAATAAGACGCTGGCCGGACAGCTCTACGGCGAGATGAAGGAGTTTTTCCCTGAGAACGCTGTGGAATATTTTGTCAGTTATTACGATTACTATCAGCCGGAGGCCTATATCCCCCAGAGTGATACCTATATCGCCAAGGATTCCATGATCAATGATGAGATCGACAAGCTGCGCCTTTCGGCGACCGCTTCCCTGGCTGAGCGCAGGGACGTCATTGTCGTTGCGTCCGTATCCTGTATTTATGGTCTGGGAAGCCCCGATGAATTCAAGGGTATGTCCATTTCACTCAGACCCGGCATGGAAAAGGACCGGGATGAGGTCCTGCATGAACTTGTGGCGATCCAGTATACCCGCAATGATATGGCCCTCGAGCGCTGCAATTTCCGGGTCCGCGGCGACACGCTGGAGATCTTCCCGGCCCAGGGCAGTGATTACATTCTCCGGGTTGAGTGGTTCGGCGATGAGATCGACCGCATCTGCGAAGTGGATCAGCTGACCGGCCGCGTCCACAGACAGCTGGAGCATGTGATGATCTACCCTGCCTCCCACTATGTTGTCCCACAGGAAAAGATCAATGCAGCCTGTGACAACATTGAGGAGGAGCTGCGCGAGCGGGTGAAATACTTCAAGGGAGAAGATATGCTCCTGGAAGCCCAGCGCATTGCGGAACGCACCAATTTTGACGTTGAAATGATGCGGGAGACCGGCTTCTGCTCCGGTATCGAAAACTATTCCCGCCACCTGAATTTCATGAAGGAGGGCGAACCGCCCATGACCCTCATGGATTTCTTTGACAATGACTTTCTCATCATCATCGATGAGTCGCATATGACAATCCCACAGATCGGGGCCATGTACCGCGGCGACCGCTCCCGCAAGGAGACTCTGGTCCGCTACGGCTTCCGGCTTCCTTCCGCTCTGGATAACCGGCCGCTGGAATTTACGGAATTTGAGACCCATATCGACCAGATGCTCTTTGTCTCCGCGACCCCCGGTCCCTATGAGGAGGAACACGAGCTGCTTCGGACCGAACAGGTCATCCGGCCGACCGGCCTTCTTGACCCTAAGATCGAGGTCCGCCCCGTCGAGGGCCAGATCGACGACCTGATCGGTGAGATCCGCAGGGAGACGGACAAAAAAAACAAGGTGCTTGTCACCACACTGACCAAGAAAATGGCGGAGGACCTCACAGACTACCTGGCCGAGGCGGGGATCCGTGTCAAATATCTCCATTCCGATATAGATACCCTGGAGCGGTCCCAGATCATCCGCGACATGCGGCTGGACGTCTTCGATGTACTCGTCGGCATCAACCTTCTTCGCGAAGGCCTGGACATACCCGAGATTTCCCTCGTTGCCATTATCGACGCCGACAAGGAGGGCTTCCTGAGGTCCGAGACATCCCTCGTCCAGACCATCGGCCGTGCCGCCCGAAATGCCGACGGCCATGTCATCATGTACGCAGACAACATGACCGACTCCATGCGCCGCGCCATAGAGGAGACCGAGCGGCGCCGCGCCATCCAGCAGAAATACAACGAAGAAAACGGGATCACCCCGCAGACCATACGCAAGGCAGTCCGGGACCTCATTTCTATCTCAAAGGAAATTTCCAGGGAGGAGGTCCGATTCGAGAAGGATCCGGAATCCATGGATGCCAAAGAGCTCACCAGACTCATTGCGGACGTCGAGAAAGAGATGCGCAAGGCCGCTGCAGACCTCAATTTCGAGGCTGCCGCAGAGCTCCGCGACCGCATGGTGGAACTCAAAAAGCACCTCCTGGAGGTCGAGAACGGCACAGCCGATTCCGGAACTGCTTCCAAAGCCGGTCTCAAAGCCGACAGCAGTGCCGGGCAGAAAAAAGCCGGAACCGGCATGCATGATATCGTCCGTTCCGCCGAGCGCGCCGCAAAACGCGGCAGCCGCCGCAGGACAGCCGGGCGGACAGAGCACAGGACAAAATAAGCGGATTTGCCGGCGTGGAGCCGCCGTCTGAAACTGCACCGGCATGAAAGGTAAATATGAGCAGAAAAAATACTACAACAGGTACAGAGAAAGAATCTGTCAAAATGCGAAAACCCGATTATTGGCCTGCCCTGGCGGAAAATGAAAAAAAGGCCCTTGCCCAGCAGGAAATTGATGCCGAGCGCCGCAGAAAGATCTATTCGGAGGACTGCATCAGGATCAGGGGCGCAAACGAGCACAACCTCAAGGGAATTGACGTGACCATTCCCCGCAATCAGCTGGTCGTGCTGACCGGTCTGTCGGGATCCGGAAAATCCTCCCTTGCTTTTGATACGATTTACGCGGAAGGGCAGCGGCGCTATATGGAGTCGCTGTCCTCCTACGCACGCCAGTTCCTGGGCCAGATGGAAAAACCGGATGTAGAGAACATAGAGGGACTTTCACCTGCCATTTCCATCGACCAGAAGTCCACGAACCGAAACCCGCGTTCCACTGTGGGCACAGTGACAGAGATCTACGATTATTTCCGTCTCCTCTATGCGAGGATCGGTATTCCCCACTGCCCCAACTGCGGGCGCGAGATCGCAAAGCAGTCGGTTGACCAGATGGTGGACCGCATGATGGCGCTGCCGGAGGGCACCCGGGTACAGATCCTCGCGCCGGTCGTCCGCGGCAGAAAGGGACGTCACGAGAAAGTCATCGACCGCGCCCGCCGCGCGGGCTATGTGCGTCTGCGTGTGGACGGAAACATGTACGACGTCTCCGAGGACATCACACTTGACAAAAATATCAAGCACAACATCGAGATCGTGGTGGACCGCCTGGTCATTCGGCCGGGTATGGAACGCCGTATGACGGATTCTGTGGAAAATGCGCTTTCCCTTTCAGAAGGCCTGGTACAGGCCGATGTCGTTGGCGGCGAACTTCTGCAGTTCAGCCAGAGCTTTGCGTGTCCGGACTGCGGAATCAGCATTCCCGAGATCGAGCCGCGCAGTTTTTCCTTCAACAATCCATTCGGCGCATGCCCTGACTGTGCCGGTCTTGGATACCGCATGGAGTTCGACCCCCGTCTCTTTATCCCGGATGAACGCATTTCCATCAATGAGGGAGCCATCGCCGTCCTCGGCTGGCAGTCCTGTATGAACAAAGGGAGCTTTACCAATGCCATACTGACCGCACTGTGCAAAGAATACGGCTTTCAGATGACAACGCCCTGGAAGGATCTGCCTGAAGAAATACGGAAAATGCTCATGTACGGCGCAGACCGCAGTGTTGACGTCCACTATGAGGGGCAGCGCGGCAAGGGAATCTATCCCGTCGTCTTTGAGGGACTGCTCGAGAATACACGCCGCCGCTACCGCGAGACGGCTTCAGAATCCATGCGCGCGGAATATGAAAGTTTCATGCAGATCACACCCTGTGAGACCTGCGGCGGGAGGCGTCTGAAAAAAGAATCGCTTGCCGTCACGGTCGGGGATGTCAATATCTATGATCTGACCTGTTTTTCCATAAAAAAACTGCAGGTATTCCTGGAGGAACTGCAGCTGACCAGGACACAGGAACTCATCGGTAAGCAGGTGCTCAAGGAGATCCGCGCCCGCGTGCGCTTTCTCAATGATGTGGGCCTGGATTATCTGACACTGGCAAGGGCGACCGCGACACTCTCCGGCGGAGAGGCACAGCGCATCCGTCTTGCCACCCAGATCGGTTCCGGCCTGGTCGGTGTGTGCTACATCCTCGATGAGCCCAGCATCGGTCTGCACCAGCGTGATAACGATAAGCTCCTGCACACACTGAAAAATCTCCGTGACTTGTGGAACACTGTGATCGTCGTCGAACACGATGAAGACACCATGCGCGCAGCGGATTACATCGTGGACATCGGTCCCGGCGCCGGTTCCAACGGCGGTGAGATCGTAGCCTGCGGAACGGCGGAGGAGATCATGGCCGTTCCGGAATCCATTACCGGCCAGTATCTTTCCGGCAAAAAATGTATCCCGGTTCCCACGGAGCGCCGCCTTCCTACGGGCTGGATCCATGTGCGGGGCGCTGCTGTCAACAACCTCAAAAAAATCGATGTGGATATACCCACCGGCGTCCTGACAGTTGTGACCGGTGTTTCCGGATCCGGCAAGAGCTCTCTTGTGAACGAGATCCTCTACAAGCGTCTCGCGCGTGACCTCAACCGTGCCCGGACCATACCCGGACAGCACGACGACATCGAGGGGATCGATCAGCTGGACAAGGTGATCAACATCGATCAGTCCCCCATCGGGCGCACACCCCGTTCCAACCCGGCGACCTACACCGGCGTCTTTGACCTGATCCGCTCTCTTTTTGCGGGTACGCAGGACGCCCGCGCCCGCGGTTATGCCAAAGGCCGTTTTTCCTTCAACGTGAAGGGCGGACGGTGCGAGGCCTGCTCCGGAGACGGCATTATCAAGATCGAAATGCACTTCCTGCCGGACGTCTATGTTCCCTGCGAAGTATGCCACGGAAAACGCTACAACCGTGAGACCCTGGAGGTCCGTTACAAGGGTAAAAATATCTCGGATGTCCTTGAAATGACGGTCGAAGAGGCGTTGACCTTTTTTGAGAATATCCCCACGATCAAGCGCAAGATCCAGACTCTCTACGATGTCGGCCTGGGGTATGTCAAGCTCGGCCAGCCCTCCACGGAGCTTTCCGGCGGAGAAGCCCAGAGGATCAAGCTTGCCACAGAACTTTCCCGCAAGAGCACCGGAAAGACGATCTATATTCTTGACGAACCGACAACCGGCCTCCATTTTGACGATGTTGCCAAGCTGACAAAGATCCTCCGCGAACTTGTCGAAGGGGGCAATACCGCAGTTGTCATCGAGCACAACCTCGATGTTATCAAAACGGCAGACTATATCATCGACATGGGCCCCGAAGGCGGAGACGGAGGCGGCACTGTCGTGGCATATGGGACACCGGAGGAGATTGCAGAGAGGCATGATTCCTATACAGGTTACTATGTGAACAAGATGCTGGAGAGGGACCGGAAGGTGCAGAATCTCTAGCCTGACTTGCCGCAGGAGACGCAAATGACCGAATTAAAAGGCTTCGTATCCCATATCGTCTACCGGAATGAGGAAAACGGGTATACTGTCTTTGAAATGACCCTGACAGAAAGCGTCGGAAATG
Organism: uncultured Lachnospiraceae bacterium; assembly: GCA_900321785.1. Classification (GTDB taxonomy): domain Bacteria; phylum Bacillota; class Clostridia; order Lachnospirales; family Lachnospiraceae; genus CAG-791. The sequence goes on from ONXK01000018.1 coordinate 17,823, forward strand.
CCCCGCAGGAAGGAAGTGTCTCCGACCTGGATGCCGCGGACATAGGAGATGTCATCACCTGTGTCGGCAGCCCGGTCTCCATCAGCGAAGGCGAAGGCTGCACGGTGGCGGGCACCTGCACGACCCACCCCGTCTACGGAGATCAGTTCCGGGTGCAGTCCTACCGCGCGGTGGCACCGGAAAATGCCCAGGCCATGTACCGTTATCTGGCAGCCGGCAGCATCAAGGGGATCGGCCCCGCCATGGCCGCCAGGATCGTGAAGAAATTCGGTGATGACACCCTGCGGATCATGGAGGAGGAACCGGAAAAGCTGGCCGGAGTCAAGGGCATCAGTATGCGGATCGCCCGGGAGATCGGGGCACAGATGGAGGACAAAAAAGATCTCCGCGACGCCATGATCTTTCTGCAGCAGTACGGCATCGGGAGTGCCCATGCGGTGAAAATCTGGCAGGCCTACGGAACCGGCCTGTATGAGATCATGAAAAACAATCCCTACCGGCTGGCGGAGGATATTCGAGGCATTGGTTTTGCCACTGCAGATGATATCGCCCGCCGGATCGGGATCCGGGCTGACTCGGAGTACCGTATCCGGAGCGGTATTTTATATACGCTGTTTCTGGCTTCCGGTGAGGGACACAGCTTTTTGCCGGAGGAGGTCCTTGTGCAGAGAACATGCGCCCTTCTCCGCCTTCCTGCAGAGGAAATCCTCGTTCAGATGGAAAATCTGGCGGTGGAGCGCCGCCTTCGCATCCGCCGCCCCGCCGCGGGACCTGCCCCGGAGGTGGAAGTCTATCTGACCGGTGTTTTCCGAAGAGAGCAGGATATTGCCAGGATGCTCCTGGATCTGGATGCGCAGATTCAGCGCGCTTCGAGGGATGCTTCCATCAGAAAAAAGGTGGAAAAAAAGATTGCCCGCCTGGAGCAGGAAGAGGAGATCACTCTGGATCCGCTCCAGCGCAAGGCGGTGGCAGAAGCGGCGGCAAATGCCATTCTTCTGATCACCGGCGGACCCGGAACGGGGAAAACGACCACGATCAACACTATCATCCGTTATTTTATGAGCGAGGATCTTCGTGTCCTTCTTGCGGCGCCGACAGGAAGGGCAGCCAGACGTATGTCGGAGGCAACAGGTTTTCCTGCCATGACCATCCACCGTCTGCTGGGAGTCCGGAGCGTCACAGACGCGGATGATGAGAAAGAATTTCTTAAGAGTGAAGGACGATCCGCTTCAGGCGCAGCAGCCGCCGGCTTCTACGGGGATTTGGGAACAGGATACGCCCCGGGCAGCGGAGGAAACGGCGGAAAATCCGGCGACGGACAGAATTATTCCTATTTTGAGAGGGGAGCGGATAACCCTCTTGAGGCAGATGTCGTCATTATAGATGAGATGTCGATGGTGGATATGAATCTTTTTCACTATCTGCTCAGGGCAGTACCCATCGGGGCCCGGCTGATCCTTGTCGGGGATGTCAACCAGCTGCCCAGTGTGGGGCCCGGATGCGTCCTGCAGGATCTGATCGATTCCCGGGCTTTTCATACCATCATGCTGCGCCATGTCTTCCGGCAGGCCAGCCGGAGCGACATTGTCATGAATGCCCACAGAATTCTGGAGGGACAGTCTCTGCCGATGGACAACAAGAGCCGGGATTTCTTTTTTCTGGAGAGGGACCAGGTTCCGGTGATCTACAAACACACGGTGCAGCTGATCCGCGAGATGCTTCCAAAGTATGTCGGATGCAGGCCGAAGGAGATCCAGGTGCTGACTCCCATGCGGCGCGGCAGCCTGGGTGTTGAGAGGCTCAATGAAGTCCTGCAGAGCGTGCTCAATCCCCCTGACAGAGGCCGGCGGGAGCATGTGCGCCGGGAGACAGTCTTCCGGGAGGGAGACAAGGTCATGCAGACCCGCAACAATTACCAGATCGAATGGGAAGTGCGCGGCAACTTCGGCATGCCCATTGACCGGGGGACCGGCATTTTCAACGGCGACTTCGGCAGGATCGAAGAGATCGATCCGGACACAGAGATGATGACGGTCATTTTTGATGACGCGCGGACCGTGGAATATCCCTTCGCGGAGCTGGAGGACCTGGAACTGGCGTATGCCATCACAGTACATAAATCGCAGGGCTCCGAATACCCGGCGGTTATCCTGCCTCTGCTGGCAGGCCCCTCCGGTCTGTTCAACCGCAACCTTCTGTACACGGCGGTAACCCGTGCCCGCAGCTGTGTCGTACTGCTGGGGAGCAGGGATGCGGTGGACCGGATGATCGCCAATACCCGCCGCACGCACAGATGGACAGGACTGCGGGACAGGATCACGGAACTTGGTCCGGAAGCGGCAGCCGGTTTACAGGATACAGAGGACGGAGAGACAGATGAAAGGATATGACCTTGACCGGAATCACTATTGGGAAGCAAAAGGGCTTCCCGCCGGGAACGGGAGAAGAGACGGCAGAACCTTACACGGGAAAATGACGGCGCCGGTACGTCTGGCAGAGGAACTGCTTTTTCCGCGCAGATGCCCTGTATGCGACAGGCCGGTACAGCCTTTCGGAGCACTGATCTGCGCATCATGTGAGGGAGTGCTGCAGAAGGTGCAGATGCCGGTCTGCCGGCGCTGCGGCAAACAGCTCCGGTCGGAGTCTTCCGACCTGTGCCGGGACTGCCGCACTCTGCCCCATGTGTTCGAGCGCGGAGAGACTGTTTTTACATATCACAGCGCTGCCGGCGGTATTTTTCGTTTTAAATACAGGGGCAGGCAGGAATACGGCGCTTATTACGGAAAGTGCATGGCGGATAAGCTGGTCTGCTCCATGAATATCAGCCGGCGGATGCCGGATTATCTTGTCCCTGTGCCGGTATCTGCGCACAGACTTGCTGCGCGCGGATACAATCAGGCGTTCGTGCTGGCCCGGGAGATTTCGCGGCGGACGGGAATACCGGTGCGTGACGATGTGCTCAGGCGCGTTGCGGACACGCTTCCAATGAAAAACATGACGCCTGCGGAGCGCCAAAATAATTTGAAAAAAGCTTTTCAGGCATTTGGAAATGATGTAGAATTAAATTCGATTATGCTTATAGATGATATTTACACGACCGGTGCCACAATCGATGCCTGTGCGCATGCACTGTACAGGCAGGGTGCCCGGCGTGTCTGTTTTATTACGCTTGCCGCAGGAGTGGACAGCGGATTCTGAAAAGAGGAGCATTGTATGCTGAATGAGGAAAAGATCCGCCTGATGACACGTCTGAAGGTCTATGAGGACGGCCTGGGTGTCGGAGACGAGAGAACAGCCGGGTATTTCCGGAACGACTATATACTTTCCGGCATGGTCGGTTCGTTCGTTGCCGGTACTGTTGCGTGGGGGATCTGCGCAGCTGTATACTGCGGCTACTTTTTTGAACAGATTTTCTATTCGGTCTATGAGAACACGCTGGATACCTATCTGCATCTGGCCTTAAGGACCTATTTTATATTCATCATTCTATTCCTTCTGATCACTTTCCTGATCTATTACAGAAGAAGTGCCGCGTTTACGACCCGGCGCAGGATGTATGGCAGGGACCTGGAAGAACTGATGGAAATCTGCGATCAGGAAGCCCGGCTGACGGATCCGGACGCAACCTGACGGGAACGATATTGGAGGCATAATGAATAGTAATTCAGGTATATATGTATTAAGAGAAAAACTAATACAGCTTTATAAAAGACAGGAGTTTCTGATACTGTCCGTGTTCCGCTTTGTGGTATCCCTGGCGGTACTGCTTCTGCTGCGCGGACATCTCGGTGTGCATATTGCGGGCGGATCCGCGCTGAACAGCACTCTGCTCAACGTCATTCTGGCCCTTGTCTGCTCCATGCTTCCTCCGGGCTTTTCCGCCGGGATTGCCGGACTGGTTCTGATCTGGGACCTGTACAAACTGTCGCTTGAAGCGACGGCCATTTGTGCGGCCCTGATTCTGGTCTGTCTGCTGGTTTATTTCCGCTTCTCGCCCAGAGATGTGATGATTCTTCTGCTTATGCCTGTGGCGTATGCTTTGAAACTGCCTTATCTGGTGCCCATCCTGGCAGGCCTTCTGTTCGGACCCGGCACTGCAGTAGCGGTGGTTTTTGGACTGCTGTTCACCGAATATGTGATCCTGGTGGAGAAGATGCTTCCTTCCCTTGCGGGCACAGCCTTCGGTACGGCCAACTCCGGAGAACGTCTGATCGCGAATTTCCGGGGACTGGTTGACGGCATGGTAAACAACAAGTCGATGATCATACTCATGGCAGCCCTTTTTGCAGCAGCGATCGCTGTCAGTTTCATCCGCAGACTTGCTGTTGAGAACGCCTGGACCATTGCGATCACTGCAGGGAGCATTCTGGAGCTAGTGATTCTCCTGATCGGTGATATGCGCTACGGCACAGAGATCGACCTCGCCGGTGTCTTTGTGGGAATCGTTGTTTCCTTCCTGCTGGCACAGGTTGTGCGTTTCTTTATTTTCAATATGGATTACCTGCGCGTAGAAAATGTCCAGTTTGAGGACGATGACTATTATTACTATGTAAAGGCTGTCCCGAAAGTGATGGTTTTCAGTTCTGACATGGAGGACGATGAGTTTGACGAATTTGATCCTCCTGTCATAGAGAATGATGTCATTGATGAAGAATGATATCGTTGATGATAAAGGATGATGATCGTTGGACTTTTCATGGAATTTTTCGCTTAGCGAATTTATATCCCGGCTTCGTATACCCGATGTACGATGGACCGATATAGTCGAAATTCTGCTTATATCATATCTGACATACCATATCCTGCTGTGGGTAAAAAACACACGCGCATGGCAGCTGATGAAGGGAATCTGCGTAGTTATTGCGGTCGCCCTTTTGGCAGCTGTTTTTAACATGACCACAATTCTATGGATTTTCCAGCACGTTGCGGGATATGCTCTCATCGCGCTCGTGATCATACTTCAGCCGGAGCTGCGCAATGCCATGGAGGAACTGGGCCGCAGAGATTTCCTGAGTTCATTATTCCGTATGGATGCAAGCAAGACGGAGGAAGGCCGGTTTTCGGACAGGACTGTCAATGAGCTGGTCCGCGCCTGCATTGAGATGGGAAGGGTAAAGACAGGAGCTCTGATCGTCATTGAACAGAAAACACCGCTGGCAGTCGTCTCCAGCCAGCTGCTCATCAATATTTTTGAAAAAAACACACCGCTCCATGACGGAGCGGTCATTATTCGCGGAAACCGCATTGTGTCCGCAACCAGCTATCTTCCGATCACATCATCCCAGCTGGATAAAAACCTGGGAACAAGACATCGCGCAGCTGTAGGTATCTCGGAAGAAACCGATGCGCTTACCCTGATCGTATCGGAAGAAACGGGACATCTGAGTTACTCTTATAAGGGGACTCTGTGGAGCAATGTTACGCCCGAGGAACTGCGCGGCGAGCTGATACGTCTGCAGAACAAGCTCTCCCAGGAAGAGGCGGCAAAGAACACCTCCCGCTCGCCACTTGGCAGCATTTCCGGAATCGGCAGATATGCCCTTCGCCGGACAAAGACTGCCGATGCTCTGCCGGAGGATCAAAATGATAATAAAAATGAAGAAGCTGTAGATGCAGCAGAGGAAGGAGGCGCGAATGAGTAAACGTTTTAAGCGCCTGGATCCGAATCTGCGCCTGAAGATTGCCTCTGTAATACTGGCGCTGCTGGCATGGTACATCATCAATTATTTCAGTGATCCCACGATGCGCATGACGGTCAGCAACGTGAGTGTGCAGATCACGCACGAGGAAGCAATTGAAAAACACGGAGATGTCTATACGATCCTGGATGACTCGGATGTGATCCCTACAGTGACGATCCGCGCCAAGCGCTCTGTTATTGACAAACTCGAGGCGAAAAATGTCATCGCGACGGCGGACCTGCGCCAGGTCGAGGAAGACGGTGCTGTCCGGATTTCCCTTACGACCGACAAGTATGCCAACAGCATCGAGAGTATTACCGGCAGTATCGGCTTTGTCCAGCTGAGGATTGAGCCGATGGAAACGAAATCTCTGCCGATCGAGGTCCTTACAACAGGATCGCCCGCGGAGGGATATATCCTGCATGAGACATCTGCGGAGCAGAATCAGGTTATCATTAACGGCCCGCAGTCTTATTTAAAGCAGGTGGCCCGGGCGGCCGTAGAAGTGGATATAACGGATTCGGAAAGAAATATCAATTCTTATCCGGCTATCGTTTTATATAACAATGACAATGAGGAGATTACGTCCGAGGAGATGCAGTCGCAGAAACTCAAGCTCAATATTTCCTCGGTCAAGGTGGTAGCGACGATCGATTCCAAAAAGACTGTCAATATCACCTGCGGTTCGGAGGTACCGCTCGCGGACGGCTATGAACTGGAATCGGAACCTGAAACGGATCCGTCTTCCATCGAAATCGCCGGCGCGGCAGCTATCCTGCGGGATATCGATACTATAGAGATTCCGGCGGAAGATATTGCTGTGCAGCCTGTCAGCAGCAATATTCATAAAAACATCAATATAGAGAAATATCTTCCGGACGGGGCCTATCTGGTGGATGAAGATTCCGATAAAGTGACTGTTTATATCCGTGTTTCTCAAAAAGAAGACGGAAGCGCATCAGGAGCCGACAGCAGTACCGGGGACGGCGCTTCCTGATCTGTGACAGGAAACGGGACGACAGCAGCATTGCAATGATAGAAATGGAGTAATACAAAAATGCTGAATTATAAGAAGTATAAGAAAAATCCGGTTGTTCATTATCCGGAGAGAGAATGGCCGAACAAGGAAATCGAAAAAGCGCCCGTGTGGTGCAGTGTAGACCTCAGGGACGGCAATCAGGCCCTGATCGATCCCATGGTTGTCTCCGAGAAGATGGAGATGTTCCGCCTTCTCGTCAAGCTCGGCTTCAAGGAGATTGAGATTGGATTTCCTGCCGCCAGCCAGATTGAATATGACTTTCTCCGTGCGCTTGTCGACAACGACATGATCCCCGATGATGTTTACGTTCAGGTCCTTTCCCAGTGCAGAAAAGAGCAGATCGAAAGAACCTTCGAATCGATCAAGGGTATTAAGAACGTCATTTTCCATATTTACAATTCCACTTCGACCCTGCAGAGGGATGTCGTGTTCAACATGGACAGGGAAGGAATCATTGAGATCGCAAAGAACGGCACACGCTGGGTCAAGGAAGGCATGAAGAACTACGACGGCAATCTCGTTCTGGAGTACTCTCCCGAGAGCTTTACCGGCACTGAACTGGACTTCGCGCTTGATATCTGCACTGCTGTGCAGGATATCTGGGAGCCCACAAAAGAGAAGCCCATGATCTTCAACCTTCCTTCCACAGTCGAGATGAATACACCCAATGTATACGCCGACCAGATCGAGTGGATGAGCAGGCACTTCAAGAACCGCGACAGCATTATTCTCAGTGTCCATCCTCACAATGACCGGGGCTGCGGCGTTGCGGCAGCAGAACTGGCCCTCCTTGCGGGCGCACAGCGTATTGAAGGAACCCTTCTGGGCAATGGTGAGCGCACCGGCAATGTCGACCTTCTCAATATTGCCTACAACATGTTTACACAGGGTATCAACCCCGAGCTCGATATTGAAGATATCAACGAGATCATCGATGTCTATGAGCGCTGCAACAAGATGAGCATTGACGAGCGTCATCCCTACGCAGGCAAGCTCGTGTTCACCGCATTCTCAGGCTCTCATCAGGATGCCATCAATAAGGGCATCGCTGCGATGAAGGAACGGAAATCCGAAATCTGGGAGGTTCCCTATCTTCCCATCGATCCATCTGATATCGGCAGAGTCTATGAGCCGATCATCCGCGTCAATTCCCAGTCCGGAAAGGGCGGTGTGGCATTCATCATGAGCACCTACTTCGGGTTCAAACTGCCCAAGGGAATGCATGCCGAATTTGCCAAGGTCGTTCAGGCGATCTCCGAGAAGGTCGGCGAGGTTCCGCCGGATGACATCATGGAAGCTTTCCGTAAGGAATATCTGTACAGGAACGAACCGCTGCACTTCCGCAAGCTTCAGGTCGCAGACCTCTCCAGCGATGTCAAGACCAGCTTCGACACAAGAGTCCGCGTGGATTATTCCAATCACGGTGTACCGGAGTTCTTTGAAGCATTCGGCAATGGACCGCTCGATGCGCTCCAGCGCGGATTTCGCGAGAAATTCGGTTTCAATGTCCGGATCCTCGATTATGAGGAGCATGCGCTTCAGTCCGGTTCGGATTCTCAGGCGGCAGCCTATATCCATCTGCTTGACAGCGACACCGGAAAGGTTACCTATGGTGTCGGCGTCAGCTCCAACATCACCCGCGCATCTGTCCGCGCCGTGTTCTCCGGCATCAACCGCCTGGGACTCGGTGAAAGACAGCAGGGCATTGCAGACCACTATTGAACGGCATTGACCGTTTTCCGGTCATAAATACATGCAGCAATGTGCCCGTTTGCCGGGCAGCTCATATTATCTTTATGTGTGTCAGGGGGAATATTTATTACAAGTCACATTCCGGTCGGCGTGAGAACTGTTAGAAATATCCTTCTGACACGCAGTGTCTCAAAACAGCAATTGTAAGCAGCAAGTTATTAGCAGGATCCGGAAAAAACCGGAGGGAGGAAGGAAAAGTGGCAGAGCAGAAGAAACTGGTCGCCGAAATCACGGCGATGGACGAAGATTTTACACAATGGTATACGGATGTCTGCATCAAGGCAGGCCTGATCGCCTATTCAAATATTAAGGGATTCATGGTCTACAAGCCCGCCGGCTATGCGATCTGGGAAGCGGTCCAGAAGCATCTTGACGCACGATTCAAGGCTGTCGGTGTAGAAAATGTCTATCTTCCCATGCTGATCCCGGAGCGTCTTCTGAGCAAGGAGAGCGACCTGGTCGAGGGATTTGCCCCCGAGGTTGCATGGGTCACGCACGGCGGCTCTGAAAAGCTGGACGAGCGCGTATGTGTTCGCCCCACTTCCGAGTCCCTGTTCAGCGATTTCTACAGAGGCGAGATCCAGTCCTACCGCGACCTTCCCAAGATCTACAACCAGTGGTGCAGCGTTGTCCGCTGGGAAAAGGAGACCAGGCCCTTCCTGCGTTCCCGTGAGTTCATGTGGCAGGAAGGCCACACTGTCCACGCAAGTGCCGAAGAGGCAGAGGCAAGGACACAGCAGATGCTGAACGTCTATGCGGACTTCTGTGCGGAGGATCTTGCGATCCCCACGATCAAGGGCAGAAAGACCGACAAGGAAAAATTTGCGGGCGCGGTTGCGACCTACACGATCGAAGCTCTCATGCACGACGGCAGAGCGCTGCAGTCCGGCACCAGCCATGACTTCGGCGATGATTTCGCAAAGGCCTACGGCATCCAGTTCACAGACAAGGATAACAAGCAGAAGTATGCATTCCAGACCTCCTGGGGCCTGTCAACACGTATTATCGGCGCGCTGATCATGGTGCACGGCGACAACTCCGGTCTGGTCCTGCCTCCCAGGATCGCGCCCACACAGGTCGTGATCGTCCCCATCCAGCAGCGCAAGGCGGGTGTACTGGACAAAGCCTATGAACTCAAGGAGACTCTGAGCAATTTCCGCGTCAAGGTAGACGACAGCGACAAGAGCCCCGGTTTCAAATTTGCCGACCAGGAGATGCGCGGCTTCCCGCTCCGTGTCGAGATCGGTCCCCGCGACATACAGAACGGCAAGTGCATCATCGCCCGCAGAGATACCGGCGCCAAAGAAGAGTGTGAACTGGACAATCTGGCCGCCCGCGTCGGCGAGCTCCTGGAACAGATCCAGAAGGATATGTACGAGCGTGCGAAAAAACACCTCGAAGAGCACACCTATGAAGCTTCCAGCCGTGAAGAATTCGAGAAGATCTTTGCGGAGAAGACAGGCTTTGTCAAGGCCATGTGGTGCGGCGAACTTGCCTGCGAAGAAGAGATCAAAGAGAAGTTCGGCGTGACCAGCCGCTGCATGCCTTTCGAGCAGGAGCAGATCAGCAGCACCTGCGTGTGCTGCGGCAAACCCGCAAAGAAGATGGTCTACTGGGGCAAGTCCTATTGATTCCGGTGTCTTCGCGCAGGGGCGCATCGACTTGTTTTGAAGAGATACGATCAGTCACGCAAAGTTCCGGGATGACTGTGAATAAGTAACGTGAGATGGTATTTTTATGAACGATATAAAGATTAGGATTCCTGACGGAGCGGCAAAGATCCTGCGCGTTCTTGAAGACCACGGCTATGAAGCCTATGTGGTCGGCGGGTGTGTGCGGGACAGTCTGCTCGGACGGAATCCCAATGATTGGGACATTACGACTTCGGCGCTTCCGCTGCAGGTCAAAGCCCTGTTCCGCCGCACCATCGATACCGGCCTCAAGCACGGGACGGTGACGATTCTGCAGAACGGGGAGCCTTTCGAGGTGACGACCTACAGAGTGGACGGTGAATATCTGGATGGCAGACATCCCTCGGAAGTAACTTTCACCGCGAGCCTCAAAGAAGACCTGCAGCGCAGAGATTTTACCATCAATGCCATGGCTTACAGCGAGACAGAGGGCCTGCAGGATTATTTCGGAGGATTCCGGGACCTGCAAAGCGAAGTCATACGTGCCGTCGGAGATCCCGTGAAGCGCTTCGGGGAGGACTCCCTGCGGATCATGCGCGCAGTGCGCTTTGCAGCCCAGCTGGGGTATACAGTGGAAGAGGATACACTGCGTGCCATGAAAGTGCTTGCGCCTTCGCTCTCCAGGATCAGTGCCGAGAGAATTGCCGCTGAACTGGAAAAGACGCTGACGGCCCCGCATCCGGAAATGCTGAGGATGGCCTATGAATGCGGCATTACCGCTGTTATTCTGCCCGAGTTTGACCGCTGTATGGAGACACCGCAGAATAATCCCCACCATGCCTATAATGTCGGAGAGCACATAATTTTCTCCATCATGAATGCGCGGCCGGACCGGATCCTGCGTTTTGCCATGCTGCTGCATGATCTTGGCAAGCCTTTATGCAAAACGACAGATGAGAATGGTATTGACCATTTTTACGGGCATCAGCAGGTCAGCGCCGACCTGGCAGGGAAGATTCTGCGCCGTCTCAAGATGGACAACGATACCCGCAGAAGTGTTGTGCAGCTTGTCCGCTTTCATGACCGTGCGGTCGATCGCACGGAGGCAGGTGTGCGCAGAGCCATCCGGCAGATCGGAGAGGATCTTTTTCCCCTCTTTCTTGAAGTGAAGGAGGCGGACATGCTTGCCCAGAGCAACTACAAGAGGAAGGAAAAGACGGAAAGCCTGCGGGACATCCGCCGTCTCTACAGCAAAGTTCTGAAGGACAAGGACTGCCTCTCGCTCAAAGACCTGGCAGTCAGCGGGAGTGATCTGATCGCGGCGGGGATGAAGCCCGGCAGACAGATCGGAGAAGTGCTGGATGCCATGCTCACGGATGTCATCGAAGAACCTTCTCACAATGACAGGGAGTATCTGCTGGCTGCTTATGTTACTCACGCCCTCCCGAAAGCGTAAACAGATAGCTCACGGTGTGACCGGTAACGATCAATGACGCCCATGTATTGACAAAAACAGCTGATTGCAAGTAATATTAAATTTGGAAAAGTCCTGTACAGTCATTCGGGACACGAAAGAGACGGCAGCCGGCTGTATGCGGCGTATTTTTCGAAGCTGCGGAGCGGCATAACAATTAAAACAACCTGCTTGCAGGAAAAGTACAAGGAGAAAACATGAATAAGGGACAGTTTATTGACAAAATGGTTGAGAAATCCGGACTGAGCGTGAAGGACGCTGAGAAGGCATACAAGGCTTTTACCGAGACTGTGATCGATGCTCTTAAAGACGGCGAGAAAGTCCAGCTTGTAGGCTTCGGTACTTTTGATATCGGTGAGCGTTCCGCAAGAGAAGGCAGAAATCCTCAGACCGGTGAGTCCATTCAGATTGCTGCCTCCAAGACACCGAAGTTCAAAGCCGGCAAGGCGTTTAAGGATGCCATCAACGGTTGAGAAATTGTGTAGTTCTGAACGATTACAGCCCGCTGTCATAAGGCAGCGGGCTGTATCAAAAATGATTGAGGCGGCACGATCGTGTTCCGCCGGACACACTGGTGCAGAAAAGAGAAAGCAGGCACAGCATATGCGGTTGGATAAATATCTGAAAGTCACAAGACTGATCAAGCGCAGAACGGTGGCCAATGAAGCGTGTGACAACGGCAGGGTGACCCTGAACGGCAAAGTCGCAAGGGCCAGCGCCGAGGTGAAACCCGGCGATATCATCGGGATCTCTTTCGGAGACCGTGAGACAAAGGCGGAAGTCCTGGCAGTGCGCGAAAATGTGCGCAAGGAGGAGGTACAGGATCTTTTCCGTTACTGCTGAAAGACGCCGCGTCACGGAACTTTGGTATGTGAGAGGAAAGAGCAATGAAGAAAACCGGAAAATCCGTAAAAAGAACTGCAAAGAAAACAAACAGCGGGACCCGGAATCAGAGCAAAGGCCTTCTGACACAAGCTAACCGTCATGACCGTCTGAGTCTGTTTCTGGCCGGCCTGGTGGTTTTGATCCTCGTGATCGTAGTTTCGGTGAACGGAATGGCCCTGGGGAGGCGCCTTCGTGAGAATCACCGGCGCGCCATTCAGCTGAACGAGGAGATCAAGACGGAAAAGCAGCGCTCTGCGGATATTGAAGAGTACCGCAGATATACTTCTACGGATGCATATATAGAGGAGGTCGCCCGCGAGAAGCTCGGACTGATCTACGAGGGAGAGACCGTCTTTAAAGAAGATAAATAGAAGGACAGCGCAAAAGGCGCCATGCAGAGAATGCATGGCGTTTTGTATGTGCGCCGGGCATGGCGCAGGACTTGAATTCAGTGCTTGAAAACAGAGCGGGCGGAGATATGGTGCGATGAACAGGATGGAACAACGCGTCAGAGACTATATCGAGGAGAAGAGGATGATCCTCCCGGGAGATACCGTTGTTGTCGGTGTTTCCGGGGGAGCGGACTCACTGTGTCTTTTTTTGATCCTTTATGCCCTGGGTGCGGAAATGAACTTTCATCTCCATGTCGTCCATGTGCATCACGGACTGCGGGAATCCGCCGGGGAGGATATGGATTTTGTTGAGAAACTCTGCAGGCAGCTGCAGGTTCCCTGCACGGCCGTGCAGGTTGATGCGGCAATGCGGGCAAAAGAGTGGGGGATCGGCGTCGAGGAGGCAGGCAGGAAGCTGCGTTACGACGCCTTCCGGCAGGTCTGTGAACGCCTGGCGGAGCAGGACGGGTCCGTGAAAACGTCATTTCGGATCGCGGTCGCCCATCATCGGGAGGACCAGGCGGAGACGGTTCTCTTTCACCTCTGCCGGGGAACGGATCTGCGGGGGGCGAGAGGTATGCTGCCCGTGAACGGGCAGATCATCCGGCCGCTTCTGCAGGAGAACAGGACTTCCATTGAGCAGTATCTGACGCAGAAGGGTTTTGCCTGGCAGGAGGACGAGACAAATACGGACACGGCCTATACCCGCAATTACCTGCGAAGAGAGATCCTGCCGCGCCTGGAGGAAGGCGTTCACGGGTCCGCGGCGGAGCGGATCGCCCAGTTCGCTTCTGCCTGTGCGGACGCGGAAGCGTATCTGGAGGCAAAGACGGACAAGGCTGCGCAGCGGTGCCTCTGCGGGCCTGCATACAGGGCGGGAATCGATATACCGGAGAAATATAACTGCCGCTATGTGCTCAGCCTCCGGGCCCTGCACAGGGAGGACCCCTATCTGCAGAGAAGGGTACTCTACCGTTTCCTTGCGGCCAGCACGGACAGCGGAAAGGATATCGGCACAGTCCATGTGGATGCGCTTCAGAAATTCTGTGTAAAAGAGACGGACGGACGCCTGTCAATGCCGTCCCGGGTGACTGTTTTCAGGTCTGCCGGAAGACTGTTTTTCTGTCGCGACGCTGAGCCTGCGGAACACGGGACGGAAATGCCTTCACAGAAGACAGAACTTGCTGCAAACAGGGCAGAGAGAATGTCTCAACAGGCTGAGTCTGCGGCCCTGAATACAAGGCCTGCAGCGGACAAACAGGCACCGTTTCCGGGCTATCCGCTTGCGGAGAGAGAATATGACTGCCGCCTTCTGGATTTTGACGGGAACATGTCTTCAATTCCCCGAAATGAGTATACGAAATGGTTTGATTATGATAAAATAGGAACGTTTCCTGTTTTTCGAACCAGACAGCCAGGCGACTATATGCGCTTGTTTTCTGACATGAAAACAAAGAAAATTGCCAGGATCATGCTGGACGGCAAGGTTCCTGCAGGAATCCGGGACAAGATCGTGCTTCCCTTTTTCGGGAAGGAGGCACTTTGGATTCCCGGGCTGCGTATGGGAGATTCCTGCAAGGTGGGCCCCGCAACGACCAGGATTCTTGAGATTCACTGGAACTCTGACAATGACAGTTAGAAAAACACAACATCAAAAGGAGAATAGTGTGAAAAATCACACAGATGTGCTGATTTTTCACACGGCTATTTGTGCCGGAGCGCCACAAATAGCCGTGATGGCAGAAGAGAAACCGCATTCGCGGATTTCTCTTCGCCCCGTCGCGCATGGCGCTCCGGAATGGGGATTAAGATGGCGTACAGAATTGAAGAAATGATCAGCGAGGAAGAAGTCAACCGCAGGATCCGGGAACTGGGAGAACAGATCACAAAAGACTATGAGGGACGGACGGTCCGTCTGGTCTGCATCCTCCGCGGCGCAGTATTTTTCATGTGCGAACTCGCCAAGAGAATTGAGCTTCCCGTCAGATTTGATTTCATGTCTGTTTCCAGCTATGGCAGCGGAACCTCTTCCAGCGGAATCGTCCGCATCATCAAGGACCTCGAAGACCCGGTTACGGACGAGGATGTCATTATTGTGGAGGACATCATTGACTCGGGCAGAACACTCAGCTTCCTCAAGGAGCTCTTCAAGAGCCGCGGCGCTGCTTCAATCCGTGTCTGCACGCTGCTTGACAAACCTTCCCGCCGTGCGCCGGGAATCGACATTAAAGTCGATTACACCGGTTTCCAGGTACCCGACAAGTTTGTCGTCGGATGGGGAATGGACTACGACCAGAGATATCGCAATCTTCCTTATATCGGTGTGATCACCGGACTGGATGAGGAATAAACATTACACAATGAATTGCCCGGGGCGCTGAAATGTGCCTCAGCAAAGACGGCTTAGGAGATTATTTTGGAAAAAAAACCTACCAGAGGCACCGGTAATTATCTGGGACTGATCATCATTATCGTATTATTCTTTACGTTTTTTTCTCCGCTTTTGAGGAACTCCTTTTCTTCGGCTGAAACAGCCTATACAAAGGAGCAGTTCGCAAAAGATCTTGCGGCGGAAAATGTGGAGAGGGTGGAGATCAGTCCGAACAAGGACAACCTGACCGGCTATGCGACTGTAACTGATAAAGAAGGAAAAAAGGAAATACTCTATGCCACCGTGATCGCGGATATCGAGGAGATGTCCCGGGAGGCAGATGTCCTGACAGTCGTTCATGACATCCCGGCAGAGAATACATTTCTCACAAACGTACTCCCCATGCTCCTGGTCATGGCTATATGCTTCCTCTTTTTCTATTTGATGTCCGGACATGGAATGGGCGGCGGAAATGCCAAGATGATGAATTTCGGCAAGAGCCGGGCCAGGCTCTCCACCGGAGAGGAAGTTACTTTCAAGCAGGTCGCCGGCCTCGATGAAGAGAAATCGGATCTGGAGGAGATCATTGACTTCCTCCGCAGTCCCGCCAAATATACCAAGGTCGGCGCGCGTATTCCCAAGGGTGTTCTTCTGGAAGGCGCACCCGGTACAGGTAAGACCCTTCTGGCAAGAGCTGTCGCCGGTGAGGCCAAGGTGCCTTTTTTCAGTATTTCGGGTTCCGACTTCGTGGAAATGTTTGTCGGTGTGGGCGCCTCCCGTGTCCGCGATATGTTTGAGGAGGCAAAAAAGAATTCACCCTGCATCGTCTTCATCGATGAAATCGACGCAGTCGCGCGCCGCAGAGGCACAGGCCTGGGCGGATCCCATGATGAGCGCGAGCAGACCCTGAACCAGCTGCTCGTCGAGATGGACGGTTTCGGCGTCAATGAAGGGATCATCGTCATGGCGGCGACCAACCGCGTCGATGTCCTTGACCCGGCGATCCTTCGTCCCGGCCGCTTTGACCGAAAGGTCTCGGTCGGCCGCCCCGATGTAAAGGGAAGAGAGGAGATCCTGAAAGTCCATGCGTCCAATAAGCCCCTGGGAGACGATGTAGACCTGGAGAAGATCGCGCGCACCACAGCCGGTTTCTCCGGCGCGGACCTGGAAAACCTTCTCAACGAGGCTGCCATTGCAGCCGCAAGGGCGGACCGCCGATACATCCAGCAGAAGGATATAAAAGAGGCATTTATCAAGATCGGCATCGGAACCGAAAAGAAGAGTCATGTAATCTCCGAAAAGGAGAAACGGATCACTGCCTATCATGAGACCGGCCATGCCATTTTGTTCCATGAACTGCCGGATGTAGGTGAAGTTTATACGATATCTGTCATTCCTACAGGCCGGGGTGCCGGCGGCTACACAATGCCCCTGCCCGACCGCGATGAGATGTACTACACCCGCGGACGGATGCTGCAGGAGATCATGGTCAGCCTCGGCGGCCGGATCGCGGAGGAAATGGTCCTCGACGACATTACCACCGGCGCATCCCAGGATATTAAGCAGGCTACCAATATTGCCCGTCAGATGGTGACACGTTACGGCATGTCCTCCTCGATCGGAACCATCAACTATGAGCAGGGCGGAGAGGACGTCTTCCTCGGATATGATATCGGGCATGAGAATCGAAACAGCGAGTATATGGCCGGTGAGATCGATAAGGAAGTGCGGAGCATTATTTCCGATTGCTATGCAAAGGCGAAGGTGATCATTTCCGACAACCTCGACATCCTTCACCGCGCAGCTGCGCTGCTGATGGAAAAAGAAAAGCTGACCGGAAAGGAATTTGACGCCCTTTTTGTGGAAAAACATGCTGCTTCGACAGCAGATGCGGCTGCAGGCGTATAAAACCTCAGAGGCATAAAACTGCAGAGGCATAAAACCGCAGAGGCATAAAACTTTAGAGGCATTTAAAACGGACAGGAACAAACAGTTAATGCCGGACCGGATATGAAAAGAACATGAGACGACAGTTTCGGAAGGGACTGTCGTCTCTTACATTGGAAATTACAGGAGGCAGACAGATGGAATACGGAGGAAGCTTTCGGGAAGGACATGGACAGGGAATCTTTTTCAGCGATACGACAGAAGATTATCTGTCACCCTCACAGCCGGATCTGTTCCGGAAAGTTACCATACGGCTGCGTGTTGTAAAGGGAATGGCGCAGTCCTGCTTCCTTGTGACAAGAGAAAGGTATTTGCGCATGCGCAAGCAGCAGTCGGATCTGAGTTTTGACTATTATGCAGTGCAGTTTGAGATCACCAAATCGCCTCTGCGCTACTATTTTGAGATTTTTGCGGAGGGGCGAAAGTACAAGTACACGAGGCGCGGTGTGAGAAATACGATCCGCAGGGCGGACTGGTGGCATGTCATTCCCGGCTATCACACACCGTCCTGGGCACAGGGCGCTGTAATGTACCAGATCTTTGCGGACCGTTTCTGCAACGGAGATCCATCGAATGACGTCCTGACCGGCGAGTACAGCTATCTGGGGAAACCGGTCATCCGTGTCGAAGACTGGGACCGGGTACCTTCTTCGGAGGGATACAGAGAGTTTTACGGCGGTGACCTGCAGGGGGTGATCGATAAGCTGGATTATCTGCAGGAACTGGGCGTAGAGGCAGTCTATCTCAATCCGATCTTCCTGTCGCCCTCCAGTCATAAATATGACACCCAGGATTACGAGCACATCGATCCGCATTTAGGAAAGATCGTGCACGATCAGGGAGAACTTCTCTTCCGGCAGAAGGCTTTTTCCGGTATAGGTATGCGCTACAACCGCAAGGCTGCGCGCTATCTGAGCCGCGTGACGGATCCCGCCAACCTGGAGGCCAGCGACCGTATGTTTGCAAAGCTTGTGCAGGAAGCGCATAAACACGGCATTCGGGTGATCCTGGACGGTGTCTTCAATCACTGCGGATCCTTTCATCGATGGCTGGATAAAGAGAAGATCTACGAACAGCTGCCGGGCGGCAGAAAAGGGGCACGAAATTCGAAAAGATCCCCTTATGCATCCTATTTTAAATTCAAAAAAGACAAATGGCCGGCAAACGATACCTATGATTCATGGTGGGACTTTGAGACCCTCCCCAAGTTGAATTATGAGAACTCGGAGGAACTGTGCGAATATATCCTGGAGATCGGCCGCAAGTGGGTATCGCCTCCCTATAACGCCGACGGATGGCGCCTGGATGTGGCTGCCGACCTGGGGTATTCGCCGGAATTTAACCACTGTTTCTGGAAGCGGTTTCGCAAGGCGGTCAAAGAGGCGAACCCTGAGGCAATCATTATCGCCGAGAATTACACGGACTCCCAGATGTGGCTGCAGGGGGATGAGTGGGACACCATCATGAACTATGAGTTCTTCATGGAGCCGGTCACATTTTTCCTCACGGGCATGGAAAAGCACGGCGACTCCCGCGATGAGGAACGCTATGGCGATCCGGATGCCTTCTGGCGGGCGGTCACCTGCATGAACCGGGATGCCATGCCCTATAATGCGCTCCGGGTCGGAATGAATGAACTGTCCAATCATGACCACTCCCGCTTCCTGACACGGACCAACCGCATTGTGGGGCGGGCGGACAGGCTGGGACCTGCAGCGGCACTCAAGGGCGTCAATATGCAGATCATGCGGCAGGCAGTCCTGCTGCAGATGACCTGGCCGGGGGCGCCTACGATCTACTACGGCGATGAAGCCGGTGTGGGAGGCTTTACTGATCCCGATAACCGCAGGACCTATCCATGGGGCCATGAGGACCAGGACCTGATCTTTTATCACAGGATATTGACAGGCCTGCGCGGCAGATCCGGGGTTTTGCGGCGCGGTTCCCTGCTGCGCCTGCCCGATGGAGACGGCCTGCTTGCCTATGCGAGATTCGTCCGCCTGGGCGCCGGACCGGAGGCCTATATCGTCCTCATCAATATCAACCATATCGAAGTCGAGTACCGGGCGGACATCACCTGTGCCGGCGTCACTCCCGTTGCGGAGTTCGAATGTCTCCTCAGGACAGACCGCGGCGGTTATACGGCGGTCGATTCTCTGATGCCGGTGAACCCGATAGAGCAGAAGGAAATGCATAAGAGCGGAAGCGTCAAGCGCTTTTATACGACTGACGGAATACTTCGGATCA
>ONXK01000018.1:37313-50672 GCA_900321785.1 uncultured Lachnospiraceae bacterium
ATAAGTTCATTGGATTGCGAATTGCGGACAGTTTATGAATTTTTTATAATATACCTATTGGTGAAATCGATTACAACCGGACGCCTCCCTGCTGGAGCGGCAGTGAAGGGCAGGCCAGGAGACGGGGAAACGGGAACGTCTCGAGAGCCGTATGGTGGTCGATGCGGTAAAATTGTATTTCCGAGAGGAGGAAGAGGTTCATGTTTGAAGAAAAGAACTGGGAGCCGGAGTTTACAAAGCGCCTGGAAAAGCACTACGATGAACTGAAGTGGCTCTATGCGGAGCTTTATAACAATGACCAGCAGGCCTTTGCATATTTTGTCGATATGCTCTATAGCTATTATTCTCAGCGGTCGGAAGTTCTGAAACAGTGGGACCAGATGCGCGAGGAAGTTCCGGAGTGGTACAAAGGCAATGAGATGCTGGGCATGCTCATGTATACCAACTGCTTTGCCGGCACGCTCCAGGGAGTCAGGGAGCACCTGGATTATCTGCAGGAGTGCGGACTCAACTATGTACACCTCATGCCTCTGCTGCAGAGCCCCGCGGGACGCAGCGACGGCGGCTACGCAGTATCCGACTTCCGCAAGGTGGAGCCTGCTCTGGGCACCATGGAAGATCTGGCGGAACTGGGCAATGAGTGCCACAACCGGGGTATGTGTGTCTGCCTGGACTTCGTCATGAACCATACCAGCGAAGACCACGAGTGGGCAAAACGCGCCCGTGCCGGCGAAAAGGAATATCAGGACCGCTATTTCTTCTACGATGACTGGACCATCCCCAACGAGTTTGAAAAGACTGTGCCGCAGGTCTTTCCTCAGACTGCGCCCGGCAATTTCTCCTGGTGCGAAGAGGCCGGCAAGGTGGTCATGACCACTTTCTATCCCTATCAGTGGGATCTCAACTACGCAAATCCGGTCGTCTTCAACGACATGACTGCCGATATGCTCAATCTTTGCAACCACGGCATCGACATCATCCGTCTTGACGCTACACCCTATATCTGGAAACAGCTGGGCACAGACTGCCGCAATCTTCCGCAGGTACACACCCTTGTCCGCCTGATGCGTATGGCCACCGAGGTTGTCTGCCCCGGCACCCTGCTTCTGGGTGAGGTTGTCATGGAGCCCTCCAAGGTCGTTCCTTATTTCGGGACGCTGGAGAAACCCGAGTGCCACATGCTCTACAATGTCACGACCATGGCCAGCACCTGGCACACCGTGGCAACGCATGATGTGCGCCTCCTCCGCCACCAGATGGAGACGGTTTTTGCGCTGCCTCACGAGTACACCTTCCTCAATTATCTGCGCTGCCATGACGATATCGGCTGGGGACTGGATTATTCCTACCTCAGGCAGTTCGGCATAGAAGAAGTCGCACACAAGAAATATCTCAACGATTATCTGACCGGCAAAGGCTATAACAGTGACGCCCGCGGAGAGCTCTACAACGACGATCCCCGCCTCGGTGATGCCCGTCTGTGCGGCACCACTGCTTCCCTGTGCGGTATTGAAGCCGCCGAGTATGAGCTTGACGACTATAAACTGGACCGTTCCATCCGCCTGGATATCATGCTCCACGCCTTCCTTTTCACCCAGAGCGGAATCCCTGTACTGTACAGTGGCGACGAGATCGGCCAGAAGAACGATTATACCTACCATGAGAACCCCCTCAAATGGGACGACAGCCGCTATCTCCACCGCGGTGATCTCAACTGGGATGAGGTGGAACGCAGAACAGATCTCTCGACCCGCGAAGGCAGGATCTTCAGCGCGCTCCGTGTTCTGGAGACCATCCGTGCAGAGCACGAGGTTTTTGACAATGAAGCGGACACATGGATCGTCGAACCCTATAACGACCATATCCTCGGAATCGGACGCTATTACAATGGAGAGAAGCTGATCGCGCTCTTCAACTTCAGTAAAGACGACGAGACCGCCTGGATCAACGAAAGCGAAAAATATTATGACCTCATTACCGGAGAGCCCCGTGAAGCAAAAGCGGTCGCCATTCCGGCCTATGACTTTGCATGGCTGCTGACAGATTTCAACAACCCTGTTCCCAAACGCGTTGTCAATCTGATGGCGGAAATGGGCAAAAAACTCTCCGCCATGGAAGAAAAATCCACTGCGGACAAAAAAGCAGCAGCAAAAAAAACCACAGCCAAAAAAACCGCGGCGAAGAAGCCTGCAGCAAAGAAAAACACCGAGGAAAAGAAAACAGCAGAGACAAAAAAATCTGCGGCAAAGAAACCTGCGGCAAAGAAGCCCACAGCAGCAAAACCTGAAGCAGGAGCGGAAAAGGCTGTTGTGAAGGCGGTGGACAAGGAAGCAGTCCCGGCAGAGGCGGCAGTTCCCGCTGCGGAAAAGACAGAGAAAAAAGCTGCAGTGAAAAAACCCGTGGCGAAGAAACCTGCGGCAAAGAAACCTGCGGCAAAGAAGCCTGCAGCAAAGAAGCCTGCGGCAAAGAAACCCGCGGCAAAGAAAGCCGCTCCGGCAGAGACAGCAGTCCCTGCAGAGAAGAAGACATCTATCCTGAAGACTGATAATTAAAGAACCGGGGTGCAGAATCATAAGGTGTCATCAGCGGACAAGGATGAAAAGGGATACGTTACACCTCTTTGAAAGGTAAAACAGGCCATGACCATTAAAGAAGTCGCCAAACTGGCGGGGGTTTCTCCAGCTGCAGTCAGCCGTTTTCTGAACGGCGGATCTATCAGCGAGGAGAAGCGGGAGCGCGTCAGAAAAGCAATTGAAGAGACCGGATACAGGCCTAATCCGATGGCACAGACCATGCGGACAGGCAGGATCAACCAGGTGGGGGTGATCGTCCCCCGCCTGTATTCCGATTCTGTCAGCCAGATCACAGCCGGTGCCTCACAGCGGCTTTTTGAAAGGGGATATATGACCCTGTTGGGGTGCACAGACCACGACCCGGCGGCAGAGCTCCGCTATATGCAGGTTATGCAGGAGAGCCAGGTGTCGGGAATCATCCTGATGGGGGCAGAACTGACACCGGAGATAGCGCAGGCGATTCGTGACAGCCGCGTTCCCGTCGTCATCACGGGACAGAACTTCGAGGAATTTCCCTGTGTTTATCATGACGATTTCCATGCCGCCAGGGACCTGACAGGACTGCTGATCCAAAAGGGCAGGCGCCGCATCGTAATGGTCGGCGCACCTGAAAAGGATATCGCAGCCGGTCTCA
Source organism: uncultured Lachnospiraceae bacterium (assembly GCA_900321785.1). Classification (GTDB taxonomy): domain Bacteria; phylum Bacillota; class Clostridia; order Lachnospirales; family Lachnospiraceae; genus CAG-791. The sequence goes on from ONXK01000018.1 coordinate 40,521, forward strand.
ACCGCCGGCGCGGGGCGGAGCAGGCCCTGCTGGATGCGGGACTTGATGCCGCAGCCATGCCTTATGAAGTCAGCACATTTGACGCAAAAGGCGGCAAGAAAGCGATGGAACATCTCCTGCAGCAGTACCCGGACCTGGACGGCGTGATCTGCGCGACGGATACCATGGCTATGGGAGCTATCTCTGCCCTGCGCGAGGCGGGAAAAGAAATCCCCAAAGACGTGAGTATTGTGGGAGTCGGCGACAACTGGATGGACAAGGTGTCTGTCCCGGGGCTTACGACAGCGCATCTGTTTTTCCGCCAGTGCGGTGAAGAGGCGGCAGGACTCCTGCTGGATCTGCTCGAGTCAAAGACACAGACCGCCGGAGTGCGCCAGATCCGTCTGCAGTACCTCATTATGGAGAGGGGTTCCGTATGACGGCTGCAGACAGCACCTGCATCAGTTAAAACGGAAAGGAATGCAAGAACTTATGGGGAAAAAACTGATCTTCCTGGATATAGACGGGACCCTGACAGAACCCGGTTCCAATGAGCCGCCGCAGAGCGCTCTGGAGGCGATCCGCGGAGCACAGGCAAAGGGACACAAGGTACTTCTGTGTTCCGGTAGAAATTATGCCATGCTCTCACCTCTTCTCAAATTCGGCTTTGACGGCCTTGTGGCGAGCGCGGGGGGATATGTCATGGTCGACGGAAAAGTGATCTATGATCATCCCATGACCAGCGAGCAGGCGAAGACCGCCATCGATGCCCTGCATGAGGGGGGTGTTTTCTGCACTGTCGAAACACTGGACGCGACCTACGGCGATGAAGACCTGGGTTCTTTCCTGGCTGACAATGCCGGGGCAAAGGGCAACAGCGAGATCGAACGCTGGCGCAAGGCCCTCGCTGAGAGCCTGAATATCCAGCCCATGTCCCTGTTTGACGGTTCAAAGCCGGTCTACAAAGTGGTCATCATGTGCATGCGGGACGAACAGCTCCGTCCTGCCCGGAACCTTCTGGAAAAAGATTTCAATTTTGTGATCCAGGAGATCACCGATCCCGATCATCCCTGCCTCAACGGTGAACTCATCAGCAGGGCGTTTGACAAGGGACGCGGCATTCTGCATGTCTGTGAGCATCTGGGAATCCCGGTCCAGGATACTTTCGGCTTTGGCGACAGCATGAATGACCTCGAGATGATCCAGACGGTAGGGACCAGCGTCTGCATGGCAAACGGCAGCAAAAAGCTTCAGGAGCTGAGCGACATGGTCTGTCCTGCAGTGACCGAGGACGGCCTGGCAAAGGCATTCAAAGAACTGGGGCTCTGCGATTGAACATTTCTGCTCACACACTGGCAGGGGGGTGACTTGTAACGGTTGAACTGCCTGAAAAAATGTTTTTTTATCGCGCAAGATTCGCAGGTGTGTCCTGGATCTTCAGCCTATTAGCAGATGAATTTGTTTGCAATCGTTTTCAATAGACTTTGGGTTATATTAAGCATGTTTTTGCTTTGGCTATGAATCATTTAAGTAAAAGTGCACAAAAACAAGGTGTATTATTGGGGTAAAACCCCAATTTACAAAGCAGAAAAATTAAAATAAAATAAAGTCAGACTGAAAACGTTTACAAAATAAAGACTTGTAACTGTTTACACAATGTTCTATGCGCGTCTGTCTGAAAAAGCGGACCGGCGTGCCCAAAGAGAGGGAGGAAATCAGAATGGCATTGGATTACCACAAGTGTGCGCAAGAGATCGCTGATAATATCGGCGGCGGCGCAAACGTGGTCTCCGCCGCGCACTGCGCGACAAGACTGCGTCTCGTTATCGCGGATAACGGGAAAGTCAACAAGGCAGCTCTCGAGGAAATTGACGGTGTCAAGGGTATGTTCGAGTCCAGCGGACAGCTCCAGCTGATCATCGGCACCGGCACCGTCAACAAGGTCTTTGACGAGTTCGTAGCAATCACCGGTGTTGCGGCGGGCACCAAGGACGACGTCAAAGCAGCAGCTGCAGCCAAGGCTCCGATTTGGAAACGCGCGCTGAAAACCATCGGTGATGTTTTCGTCCCGATTCTTCCTGCCATCGTTGCATCCGGTCTTATGATGGGTCTCGTAGAAGCCCTCGGTAAGATTGATGCACTGAACTTTGCAGGAAGTGACTGGTATGCATTCCTTGACACAGTTGCAAATACGGCATTTGCGTATCTGCCTGTTATCGTCGCAATTTCTGCCGCACGAGTCTTTGGAGGCAACCTGTTCCTGGGCGCGGTCATTGGTCTTCTGATGATCCACTCCGCATTCCTGAACGGTTGGAACGTTGCAAGCCCCCAGGCGATTCATAATTTCTTCAATATTCCGGTGGACGGAGTTTCCAAGGGTATGATTGATCCGGCTATACTGAAATATATGACGCCGGTGAAAGACACCCTGGATGGAGTGAATCCTGCCTTGATTGCAAGCGGCAAAGAAGGTTGGGATCTGATTACACAACCTCCGGCAATTCCCCGCTGGAACCTGATCGGCAATGTTGTAACTATTCAGAGATCCGGCTATCAGGGACATGTTATCCCGGTTATCATTGCAGTCTGGTTCATGAGCACCATTGAAAAATGGCTCCACAAACACGTTCCGGAGATGATCGACCTCTTCGTCACTCCTCTCTGCACCGTTTTTGCTACTGCTCTTGTCACTCTTGTTGTGATTGGACCTATCTTCTCCTTCCTTGAGACAAAGGTTCTGCAGGGCGCACAGCTTCTCGTTTCCAATCCTTTTGGTTCCGGTCTCATGGGCGCAATTTATCCCTGGACTGTCGTCATGGGCCTGCACCATATGTACAACGTCATCGAGGCCGGCATGCTTTCTGTTGAAGGCGGCCTCAACACCTGGATGCCCATCGCTTCCGCAGCTAACTTCGCACAGTTCGGCGCCTGCCTTGCGGTCGGTCTCAAGGCTAAGAATGCAAAGACAAAATCCGTTGCGATTCCTTCCGCTCTGTCTGCTTCTCTGGGTATCACAGAGCCCGCTATCTTCGGTGTCAACATGCGCTTCTTCAAGCCCTTCATCTCTGGTATGATCGGCGGCGCTGTCGGCGCTCTGGTCGCTGCGTTTATGGGCATTGGTGCTAAGGCTTACGGCGTAACAGGCATTCCCGGCTACCTGACCATTGATAATGCAGGCCTCTACACCATCGTTCTCCTGATCTCCGGTGGTATTGCTTTCGTTCTGACCAATATCCTCTGGAAAGAAGAAGAGAAGAAGAAACCCGCCGCTACCCCCGCTGCTGAGATCAAGGTTCCCACCGAGACCGTCATCAGCTGCTCCGCAGGTGAAGTCAAGGCTCCCGCAAACGGTGAAGTCATTGCCCGTGAAAAGATTGAAGACGAGACTTTTGCAAGCGGCGTCCTGGGCGACGGCGTAGGCATCCGTCCTTCCGCAGGCTATGTTGTAGCTCCTTTCGACGGCGAGATCACCTCTGTCGCTGATTCCAAGCACGCCATCGGCCTTGCAAGCCCCTCCGGCATGGAGCTTCTGATCCACGTCGGTGTTGACACCGTAGCCATGAACGGCGACGGCTTCGATCCCCAGGTCGCAGAAGGCGACCAGGTCAAGGCCGGCCAGCTGCTGCTCAACTTCGATATCGACAAGATCAAAGCTGCAAACCACCCCGACACCGTCGTTGTTCTGCTGACCAATGCAGATGACTATGATGATGTCAAGTGCGCAGGCCAGTAATTCGGAGATTGTAAATCTGATTATACGGACACAGCAATACAGAGATACAATTTACTGAAACTGTCAAAATGACGAAAACAGAGCCGGTTTCGCAAGAAAACGGCTCTGTTTATATAATGTTGGAGAGACTTCCATCTCGTTATCCCGCAAATATATTGGAATAATCGACAAAATAGAGAGACAAAAAGTTATTAAAATTGTCGAAAAAATAAAAAACACTGTTTTTTCTTTAACTATTTCGTAGTATAATAACACTAGCGCTTGAGAGACAACATTTTTTGTATCTCACCATAATTATATGCAGCACTATTTGTAATATCAGAGAAGGAGAATCAAACATGAAAGAAATTAAATTCACAGTTACTGATCCGCTTGGAATTCACGCTCGTCCCGCTGGAATCCTTGTTAAAGAGGCAAAGAAGTTCAGCTCCAAGATCACTGTTTGGAAGGGCGACAAGAGCTGCGATATGAGAAAGCTCCTTGCTCTGATGGGCATGGCTGTTAAGCAGAACGATGAGATCACTGTCCAGGTCGAGGGCGATGATGAAGCTGCTTGCGCAGAAGCAATTGAGAAATTCCTGAAAGAGAACTTCTAATTACTAAGCTTTCGAATTAGATTGCCAGATTGTCCGGGGGTGCGACTGTTCGGGATTCGGACAGACGCATCCCCGATTGTTTTACAAAAAACCAGGAGGAAACAGTTATGGTAGTTGCAACCGGCAAGAGTATCCTTAACCGCATCGGCATTGGTAAGATCAAGATCTATAAGGCACCTACGTATGACATTTACGAAGGTGTTGTCGAAGATCCCGCAGCGGAAGTAAAGCGTTTTGAGGACGCCCTTCAGAAGGCCATCGATCAGCAGGGTGTTCTGTATGAGAAGGCCAAAAAGGACGCAGGCGAAGAGAGCGCCGGAATCTTTGAGGCACACCAGCTCATGCTCGAGGACGAGGATCTGCAGGATTCCACCAAAGAGATCATCACAGAGCAGAAGAGAAGCGCAGAGTATGCAGTCAAGACCGCATTTGACAACTATGCGCAGATGTTCGCTGAGATGGATGATCCTTACATGAAGGCCAGAAGCGCCGACCTCATCGACGTAGAGACGGATGTTCTCGACTTCCTGATGGGCAACGACGCCAGCAGCATGCAGGGTACAGAGCCCTCCATCCTGGTTGCTGAGGATCTGGCTCCCTCGGAGACTGTCAAACTCGACAAGTCCCTCCTGCTGGGCATGATCACCCGTGAAGGCTCCTCCAACAGCCACACAGCGATCCTGGCCCGCTCCATGAACCTTCCTTCCCTGATCCAGGTCAAGGATATCGACGACAGCTGGGACGGCAAGATGGCCATCCTGGACGGTTACAACAGCTGCGTCTACATTGATCCCACTCCCGATCTGATGGCGACCCTCAAGGCCAAATACGACGCAGACCTCAAGAAGGATGCTCTGCTTCAGGAACTCAAGGGCAAGGAAAGCACCACCATAGACGGCCGTAACGTGCATATTTATGCCAACATCGGCGGTCCCGCTGACCTTGGCAGCGTGAACGAGAATGACGCAGAAGGCGTCGGCCTCTTCCGTTCCGAGTTTGTATACCTCAACAGCAAGGAAGAGCCCACAGAAGAGCAGCAGTTCGCAGCTTACAAGCGCGTTGTCGAGACTCTGGCTCCCAAGCTTGTCATCATCCGTACCTGCGATATCGGCGCCGACAAGACCATCGATTACATGAACCTGGACAAGGAAGAGAACCCCGCACTGGGCTTCCGTGCGATCCGTATCTGCCTGACCAGAAAAGAGTTCTTCAAGAAACAGCTCCGTGCTCTGCTCCGTGCTTCCGCATACGGCAACATGGGCATCATGTTCCCCATGATCATCAGCAAGTGGGAGCTTGTAGAAGCCAAGGCTATCATGGAAGAGTGCAAACAGGAACTGATCAAGGAAGGCCACAAAGTCGGCAAGTTCCAGATCGGTATCATGGTTGAGACTCCCGCTTCCGTCTTTGTCGCTGACGAGCTGGCAGAAGAAGTCGACTTCTTCTCCCTGGGCACTAACGATCTCACCCAGTACACCTGCGCGATCGACCGCCAGAATGCGAAACTGGAGCGTTTCTCCGACACGCATCATCCGGCAGTCCTCAGGGCCATCAAGATGACCGTCGATGCTGGTCACAGACATGGCGCATGGGTAGGTATCTGCGGCGAGCTCGGCGCAGACCCGACCCTGACAGAGACCTTCCTGCGCATGGGCGTAGACGAACTCTCCGTCAATGCAAAGAGCGTCCTGCCTCTGCGTAAGATCGTCCGTGGCTTAGACCTTTCCAAGGCTTCCGAGTGGACTCCTGACGAAGTCTGATCCTGACCGGGACATCCTGCCCCCCATATGATTGCATACTGAAAGCCCGCCGCGAGCAATTCGCGGCGGGCTTTTTACGTCAAAAAAGTGAGTCAGGAGTCAATGGGGACAATTCTGAAGGGAGACAGGGGACGGTTCTGTGTCTCCTTTTCCCCGAGGAAACAGGAGACACAGAACCGTCCCCTGTCTCCCTCTCCCTTCAGCCTTCAGCCAGCTGGTTCAACAGGCCCATGATCTTTGGAATCGCCTCCTGCTGACCGGCACCGGCCATGGCAGCCGTGTATTTTTCACGGTCTTTATACAGGGACCGCACAGTAGAGACAAGCTTTTTGTCCAGGATGCCTTCTTCTTCACTTTCAACGAGGACTTTGGAGAAGCCCTGCGCCTCGAAGGAGCGCGCATTGAGGATCTGATCGCCTCGAGTGCCGATGGAGAGGGGAATCCTGCGCGGGAGATGATCAGGTCTGCTGCGGCAAAGAGATGTCTGAGGTCCTCCTTCACATACTCGAACTGCTTGTAGCCCTCAATTCCGTCTTTAGAGGCGTCGTATTTTCCGGCGCCGCACAGGTGGACGACCCGGAAGTCCTGCAGCAGTTCGTCCAGATGGGAACGGACGGCCTCGTTGACAGAGGCGGCGCCCTGGCTGCCGCCCATGACCATGATCACAGGCTTGCCGGCGGTTTCCGCAGAAGCCGTTCCTGCATCTTTCTCTGCGGAAGAGGTTGCTGCGGCTGTGTCAAAGCCGCACAGTGCAAGACCCTTCTGACGGTCACCGGAGAAGAGTTCTGCCCGGATCGGTGTTCCGGTCAGGACAGCCTTGTCCTTTGGAAGATTTGCCACAGTCTCGGGAAAGTTGCAGCATACCTTTGCAGCTGCGCCGAAACACAGCTTGTTGGCGAGCCCGGGGGTCATATCCGACTCATGGATCACACAGGGAATCTTCAGACTGGCGGCTGCGCGTACAACGGGCACGCTCACAAAGCCGCCCTTGGAGAAGACGACATCCGGCCGATAGCTCTTGAGAAACCTTCTGGCTTTGGAATATCCCTTGAGGACACGGAAGGGATCCGTGAAATTTTTGAGGTCGAAATAGCGGCGCAACTTTCCGGTGGGCACGCCGACATAGGGAATGCCGCAGTCGCGCATAAGTTCCTTTTCGATTCCGTCTTCCGAGCCGACATAAGCGATTTCATATCCCGCATCGCGGAGCGCGGGCAGGAGTGCAATATTGGGCGTTACATGTCCGGCTGTTCCGCCGCCCGTGAGAACGATCTTTTTCTTTCTCTTATTTGCCATGGGGGTCTCTTCTCCTGTCAGACTGACTCGGATTGTGCAATGGCCTGCCTGAGCGCTTTTGCAAGCTGATCGGGGCAGGAGGTATCCTTGAAACCGCACCGGGTGCCTTCCAGTGTATCGATGATTTCTTCGGCTTTACGGCCGACGACGAGTTTGCTGATCCCCTGCAGGTTGCCGTTGCATCCGCCTGTAAAAAGAACGGATTGAATGGTGTGGTCTTTGTCGATGTTCAGATCGATCTTGCTGGCACAAGTGCCTTTTGTTCTGTAAACCATAATGAATTACTACCTTATTTTTTTAAAATTATGTAATGAATTGTTATCAGTATTGTCTGGCGGCAGGAATGTTGATCCACCAGACTTTTTTATCGGGAGTGATGATCCTGTAACGGGTAATGCCCTTGGCGTTTTTGACAACGCCGTTGACAGTTACCTTTTTGCCCTTGGCAATGGTTGCAGTCCTGTTGACGTTCTTGGCAAATGCATACAGATCCGTCTTCTGCTTCAGGGTGATCGTGACGGCCTTACCGCTGCCGGTCGTATAAGGGAAGACGGAATCTACATTCTTCAGTCCGTTTTTACCCAGTTCAAGGGCGAATCTGATGATTGCGTTTTTGGAGATCTTGTCCGAACCGCTTGTGACAATAGTGATCCTCTTTGCGGTGCAGGTGATGGTGGGAGTACCGGTATAGCTGTATCCGTTGACCGGCATATTCTTCAAAAGGCTGTATCTCTCAACCAGCATCTGCTTCGTTCCCTTCTGCGCATACTGGTAAAGACCAAAGACTTTTCCGGTGCTGCCGCCCGCAAGCGTCAGGACTGAAATACACAGATAGGGCTGTTTGCCGGGGAGACGCACCAGCGTGACGGGCTTAGCGTCCTTAAAGGAGACTTTGGTGGACCAGACAGCTTTCTTGTTGATGCTGATGGTGAGGCCCTTGTAGGCGCCGCCTGCCTTTGTGCTGCTTACAGTCACGATATCCTTTTTGCCGTCTCCGGTCAGGTCATAGTTTGTGTAGGTCTTTCCGGGGAGGAAAGAGGTCACGAGCGCTTTTTCCGCGGATGCCTTTTTGGCAGTGCTTGCGGGAGTTGTTTTAACAGGGTCTTCTTTGGGCGCATAGGGACTGCCCTTGGGATACAGGGTCACAACGACATCGTCGCGGTGGGTACCCCAGTAGTCATAAGCCCAGAGGATCCGTTCCTGCGGAATGCGGAGGCTGTTGCGGATATAATCGTAGGCTGCTCTGGCTTTCGTCCCTGCGCCTGACAGGATCTCTGACCTGTGGTTGGTGTAAACCACATAAGAGGGATGAAGGGCACTGAGGAATGCGTTGCAGTTAGAGCCGCCCCTTCCATGGTGATTGAGGATAGCGACATCAACTTTGCCGATCTGGCCGGCAAGCCTCTCCTCATCACCCTTGTAGGGGGTACGCCGCATATTTACCAGACGGAGATTTGTCATGTCTCCGCCGATCCAGATTTTCTGGGTGCCGCGCGTTGCCCTGACGCCCAGAGAGAAGTGGTTGTCATTGCTGTCGATGGTATATTTCTGAGCTTTGCAGCGTAACCCCTTGCCGAGCCACTTGGCTGTTCCGTTTTCGGCCCAGACTTCCCAGTTGAAGATACGCACTGACGTCTGCCCCAGATACATAGCTGTGTTGGAAGGTGTAAACAGGCCCTTGAAGCGATGCTTGACCTTTGCGTGGGACTGCAAAAAGGAGATAAAGCTCTTGGAGGCCCTGGGGCTGGCGATTTTATTTAAGGAAAGACCGTATCCGACGCCATAAATCTGCGTTGTAAAGGGACTGGTCAGCGCGGTGCGGAGTATGTTTTCATAGCCTGCCTGATCGCCGTTTGACCAGGTCGAATCAAACTGCTTGAGGTAGAGCTTTCTGACTCTGTAGTGCTTCATGATCCATGCAGCATTCCCGATATGGTCCTTGTGCATGTGTGTCAGGATCATGAATTCCAGCGTTCTCACGCCGTGCTTGTTCAGGAAAGCTTTTACGGCAGAGGGGTTGGGGTTCCCTGTGTCAATCAGACCGTATTTTTTATTTCCGGCGGAATCTACGTTTTCCAGCAGGACGCAAAGACCGTGCCGCTGGGCGAGCGCGGAGGAAACATACGCTGTCAGCCGGTTCTTTTCGGCACCGGAAATCTCTTTCGTCGAAACGACAGCCTGCACATGCTGTGCAGGCATTGCAAAGACGAAGCAGATCACCAGAAGAAGGGCGATGATCCTGCGCATATATTCCGGCATATGTTTTCTTTTGAGGCTTGATTTGCCGCTCTGTCGGGCCGTTAAAGGAGTAGTCATAAAATGTTATACCTGTTCAGCTATACTTTCTGTGTTGTAAAAAATGCTCTCATGAGCGGGATTATGTGATACTGGCTGCTCGCCGGTCTGCAGGCAAAACAGAAGCCGGGAGCAGGCGAAACAGAAGCCGGGAGCAGACGCTTGGTGCCTGCCCCCGGCGCAGTCTTTCAGGGAGAAAAAACCCGAACAGACTATCAGACCCTTATAAAACAGCTGCGCGGATCAGCTGCAGAGCTCTTTGGCCATCTGTGCCAGAGCGGCTCTGCTGTCGTCCTTAAGCGCGGACTTGATCGTGCAGGAAGTCTCAAGGAACTTCAGATTCTTGCAGCCTTCCATCATGCTCATCATGGTCTTCTTTGCAACAGGTGCCCAGGTGCCGTTTTCGATGAATCCGACGGTGCGGTTCTGATAGAAGCGCTCGGTCAGATGCTCGATGAATGTGTGCATGAAGGGGAAGATGCTGTTGTTGTAG
>ONXK01000170.1 GCA_900321785.1 uncultured Lachnospiraceae bacterium
TTAGAATAAAAATTCAGAAGAGGTAAATATGTATTATCAGTTTGACAGCAGGCTGAATATGCCTGCGATCATGTTTGACGATGACAGGATTGTTGTTGCGGGCAAGGAATATTATTATACAGACCTCCTGGATGTGGAGATTACAAAAGCGCCCCTGTTGTCTACCTATGGCATCATGGAACTTCGTACGCCGGAGAAGCCGGTCCCCGTTCCCTTTGCCAAGGCGGACATCCACAGACTCCGCACGGCGGTCCAGGAGGCAAGGCATCTGATTCAGACATATGCACAGAGAAAAGCAGAAGAGGATGCCCGGAATTCGGCGGAAGCTGCTGCGGACAGGTCTGTGAATACAGATCCGGTCGTGCCCGAAGACGAACACAGGGAGTCGGCGCAGAAGACTGCTGCGGAAGCTTTTTACAGCTATGGAAAGCAGGAGACCGGCATGGACCCGTATGAGGAGATGAAAAAACTCAAGGAACTTCTTGACCTGGATATCATCACCCAGGAGGAGTTTGCACAAAAGAAAAAAGAACTCCTGGGGCTGTAGATTCCGGTTTTCGAACTCTTGTGATTCGTCTGCACATATGGCAGAACGGGAAAACGTATCATAATAAACGTATAAACGGGCGCAAAAAAAGCTTAAAAAAAATTAAAAAAACACTTGCATTACTGATTGATGTCCTATATAATGGCTTTTGTTGGCGGCAAGCGAAAGCACAAGCCACCAGATGGAACCGTAGCTCAGCTGGGATGAGCGTCCGCTTGACGTGCGGGAGGTCATGGGTTCGATCCCCGTCGGTTCCACTTCCGATTGTTTGTGAAGCTTCTTCTTAAAAATCGGTTCTTACAATTTAATTTGTGCGCAGGAGTGGCGGAATGGCAGACGCGCAGGCTTCAGGTGCCTGTTATGGCAACATAGTGTGGGTTCAAGTCCCATCTCCTGCATCTTCCTTTTTGGAAGCGCATGCGGAAGTGTCGGAATTGGCAGACGAGCAAGACTAAGGATCTTGTGCTGGTTACAGCGTGTGGGTTCAAGTCCCATCTTCCGCACGAAAAAGGGAATCGCCAGATTCCCTTTTTTCTTTCAGTAATATTTTTTCACTATTATTGTTTTGCCGTGAGGCAGAAGATCATGGAACGGTAGCTCAGCCGGGATGAGCGTTCGCCTCACACGCGAGAGGTCATGGGTTCGAACCCCATCCGTTCCACGAAGGAAACCACGCAAATACAGGATATGATCCGGTGTTTGCGTGGTTTTTTTACGACCTGTCTTTTGATTTCATATAATGCCATATAAAAAGTTTCATAAAAAGTTGATGAATTTTCATGATACAAAAAAGGAATTACGGTATTTTGGCAGAATAATAATAATGCACGGTTTTTTCAGGCTTCAGGGGGGCTTATGACGATTCGGGAAGAACTTGAATTGAGAGAGAAGGAGATTCTTGCGCCCTGGGCCAGTCTGTCTATGCAGAGCAGGGGCAGAATACGGCCGGAAGTGCCCTGTGATATCCGGCCCGCTTTTCAGCGTGACAGAGACAGGATCCTGCACAGCAAGTCCTTCCGCAGGCTCAAAGACAAGACCCAGGTCTTTCTGGCGCCGGCGGGAGATCATTATCGGACCAGGCTTACCCATACTCTGGAGGTTTCCCAGAATGCAAGGACGATTGCCAAGGCGCTTTGTCTCAATGAAGACCTGGTCGAAGCGATTGCGCTTGGCCACGACCTGGGACATACGCCTTTTGGACATGCAGGAGAGCGTGCGCTCAACCGCGTCTCTCCGCTTGGATTCCGTCACAATGAACAGAGCCTTCGTCTTGTAGATGTTCTGGAGAGAGACGGCCGCGGACTGAATCTGTCCTGGGAAGTCCGGGACGGTATCCTCAATCATCAGACCAGAGGAAACCCGGGTACCCTGGAGGGACAGATCGTGCGGATTTCCGACAAGATCGCCTACATCCACCACGACATGGACGACGCGATCCGGGCGGGGATCCTCACCGAGGAAGAAGTCCCGGCGGAGATTACCGATATTGCAGGCAGAACGACCGGGCAGCGTCTGGATTATTTTATTCATGACATGATCCGGACGAGCCAGGGAAAGGAAGCGATTGCCATGTCCGGTCCGGCTGCAAAGGCCATAAAGGATATGCGGGCCTTTATGTTCCGCAGGGTCTATTCCAATCCGGTCGCCAAGGCCGAGGAATCCAGAGCGGAGCAGCTCATCGAAGTCCTCTATGAGTATTTTTTTACCCATATCGAAGATATGCCGGTTTTCTTTCAGAAAATGGCAGTTGACGAAGAGTCAAAGATTCGTGCCGTGTGCGACTATATCAGCGCAATGTCGGACCATTTCGCGATCGCGAAATACGAGGAACTGTTCGTTCCCAAAGCCTGGTCCGTTTTATAAATTTTATAAAGAATTATAAAAAATAAAGAATGGAGGGAAAGCACTTCGGATGTATTATTCTCAGGAGCTTGTGGACGAGGTCCTCGCGAATACAGATATCGTGGATGTGGTCTCTGCCCATGTGCATCTGAAAAAAAGGGGCAGCACATATGTGGGATTGTGCCCTTTTCATAATGAAAAAACGCCCTCTTTCAACGTAAACCCGGACAAGCAGTTTTACTACTGCTTCGGGTGCGGTGCCGGCGGGAGCGCGATCACCTTCCTGATGAAGTACAACAACTGTACCTTCCGGGAGGCACTGCAGGATCTTGCGGACCGGGCGCAGATCACCCTTCCGACACCTAACTACAGTGAAGAAGCGAAAAAGCGCGAAAAGCACAGGCAGGACCTGCTCGGCATCAACAAAGAAGCAGCTACCTACTATTATAAACTCCTTCGGTCCCGGAGGGGAGAGCGCGGGATGCGCTACTTTACCGACAGGGCCCTCTCTGCGGAGACCATGAAGATGTTCGGACTTGGATTTGCCGACGGAGCGCGGAACGATCTCACGGAACACCTGCGCAGGCTCGGATATTCCGATGAATTGATCCTGGAATCCGATGTGGCGGTTTTCAATGAAAAACAGGGCCTTCACGACCGCTTTTTCAATCGTGTCATGTTTCCGATCCAGGATGTGCGCGGACGTGTGATCGGGTTTGGCGGACGCGTCCTGGGAGATGCCAAGCCGAAATATATAAACTCTTCGGACACCATGATCTTCGACAAAGGCCGAAATCTTTACGCCCTGAACCTGGCGCGCAGGACAAAGGCGGACCACCTGATCCTCTGCGAGGGTTATATGGATGTGATCGCCATGCACCAGGCGGGTTTTAATCAGGCAGTGGCCTCTCTGGGAACGGCATTTACGGCCGGCCAGGCGGCACTTCTTCGAAGATATACCAAACGCGTCCTTCTGGCCTATGACAGCGACGGCGCCGGCGTCCGTGCCGCACTGCGCAATATCGGTATCCTGCGAAACGGCGGCCTGGAGTCCTCTGTGATCGATCTGCGGCCCTACAAGGATCCCGATGAGTTTATCAAGGCGGAGGGAAGGGACGCTTTTCAGGAGCGGATCGACAAAGCGGAGAACAGCTTCTTCTATGAACTGCGGATCCTGTCCCAGTCTCACAATATGGATGACCCCGCCAGCCGCACGGCCTTCCATCGTGAGATCGCCAAAAAACTCTGCACCTTCTCGGATGAGATCGAGAGAGATAATTATATAGCCGCTGCTGCGGAAAAATACTTTATCCGGACCGACAGTCTGCGCAGACTGGTTGCCCAGTACGGAAATGTGTCCGGATACGGTCAGCAGGGAAAGGACGGTATTTCTCAATCGGGATATGCAGACAGGACAGCACGAACGGAGCAGCGAAATCCGGCAGCTGCGGTACCTGCAGGCGAAAACCAGACCTCCCGGCACACGGGCGGCGGAAATCAGACCTCCCGGCACACGGGCGGCGGAAATCAGACTTCCCGGCATCCGGCCGGCGGAAATCAGACTTTCCGGCACCTCGCCGGAGAAAATCAGACTTCCCGTCATCCGGCTGACGGAAATCAAGTGGCTGTACAGGAGAACAGATATCCAAGTGCCCGCCCTGCCGGAAGGCGCAGCGGACAGGGCCCCGGCAGAGAGCAGAAAGCACTCTGGGAAAAACAGTGCCTGCTCCTTACCTGGATCGTCGATGAGCCCGCTGTTTTTTCACAAGTCAGACAATATCTGCAGCCTGAGGATTTTGACGGAGAACGCTATGTACAGACGGCCCGCCTTGTGTGGGACCGGCTGAACGCCGGTGCGGAATCCGTCAATGCGGCATCCCTGATCTCTTCCTTCGAGACACAGGAGGAGCAGGAGGCGGCCGCCGCCATGCTGAATATGCGCCTTGAAGGCGTAGAGGACCGGAACGACCGCGCCAAGACACTGCGGGAACTTGTTTATTTGACAGGATGACACAATCCGGCGGTGCCGGCTCCCTGCAGTCCCTGCTGGAAGCCAAACAGCAGCTGCAGGCACTCAGGTCAGCGAGATTTCAGCTGTGAACACAAGTAAAATCCGCATGATACCGCATGCGGTATTACTGATACATTTTTCGGACAGAACCCTGTACGGAGTCCGAAAACAGATTGAACCAATATTCATCATCGGACAGAACCCTGTACGGGGTTTGAAAATAGATTGAACCAATATTCATCACCAGAACCGGAGGAAATGCATTTCATGAGCATGCAGCAGTTCGACGAAAAGGCAAAAGAAGATTTAAAGAAGAGATTGGATGACCTGATCGAAAAGGGCAGAGGAAAAAAGAATGTCCTGGATTATCAGGAGATCACAGACGCTTTTCAGGATATGAAGCTTGATGAGGAGCAGCTTGAACTCGTCATCCAGATTATTGAGAAGGCTGAAATCGATGTACTTCGTGTACAGGAAGACGAAGCTCCCGAGCGGGAACTTGCCAGCATCGAAGATGAGAACAGTGAGGAGACCGACATTGAGAATATCGACCTGACCATTCCGGACAGTGTCAATATCGAGGACCCGGTGCGCATGTATCTCAAGGAGATCGGCAAGGTCCCCCTTCTGACCGCAGAAGAGGAGATCGAACTTGCAAAGCGTATGGAAGAAGGCGATGAGGAAGCCAAAAAGCGTCTTGCCGAGGCAAACTTACGTCTGGTCGTCAGTATTGCCAAACGATATGTCGGCAGAGGCATGCTCTTCCTTGACCTGATCCAGGAAGGCAACCTGGGCCTGATCAAGGCAGTTGAGAAGTTTGACTACCGCAAGGGATTCAAGTTTTCGACCTATGCCACATGGTGGATCCGTCAGGCCATCACCAGAGCCATCGCAGACCAGGCCAGAACGATCCGTATTCCTGTACATATGGTTGAGACCATCAACAAACTGGTGCGTGTGAGCAGACAGCTCCTGCAGGAACTCGGCCGTGAACCTACTCCGGAAGAGATCGCCGAAAAAATGGACATCCCTGTGGAACGTGTCCGTGAGATCATCAAGATCTCCCAGGAACCCGTCTCCCTCGAGACACCCATCGGCGAGGAGGAGGACAGCCACCTCGGTGACTTCATCCAGGATGACAATGTGCCGGTACCTGCCGAGGCGGCGGCATTTACCCTTCTCAAAGAACAGCTGGACGAGGTGCTCGGCACGCTTACAGAGCGTGAGCAGAAGGTCCTCCGCCTGCGTTTCGGCCTCAAAGACGGACGCGCAAGGACACTCGAGGAGGTCGGCAAGGAGTTCAACGTCACGCGTGAGCGTATCCGTCAGATCGAGGCAAAAGCCCTTCGCAAGCTCCGCCACCCCAGCCGCAGCCGCAAACTCAAGGATTACCTTGACTGACCGACCGCAGGAAAACCGCACCGCTGATATGCTTCAGCGCAGAGAAATTCAAGACTCCCCACGGAAAACAGTAAACAATATCTATGAGAGAATCTGAACAGATACTGACAGGCCTCGTCCCCATGTCTGCACGCCTGGAAGCGATCGTTAGACTGGCGGGACAGGGAGACACTGTATGCGATGTCGGCTGTGATCACGCACATGTCCCGATCCGCCTTCTGCAGACCGGATGCTACCGGCGGGCGATCGGCATGGATGTCATTGCCGGCCCCCTTGGCAAGGCGGCTGCAAATCTTGCCCTCTACGGGATGGAAGACCGGGTACAGCTTCGTTTATCGGACGGTCTTGACGCCTGTATCGCCGGCGAGGCGGACACCCTGATCGTGACCGGTATGGGAGGCACTCTGATGGAGGAGATCCTCCTTCGGCAGCCCGAAAAGACAGCCTCCTTCAGGGCCCTGGTCCTGGGTCCCCAGTCGGACCCCGAAAAAGTCCGTTCCGCCCTCAGGCGGCTGGGATTTACCATCACAGAAGAAGAACTGATCTTCGAGGATGGAAAATATTATCCGGTGATCCGGTCGGAAGCGGCCGCGGACTCCGCCGGAGAAAGAAACGGAGACAAAAATATACCGGAGAAAAGTCCTGTCTTATACCGGAAACCGGCGGCAGCGGACCCCGCCAAAGAAAGAACCGGAGACAGAAATACACCGGAACTGTTTGCGCCGGACATTCCTGCACAGGTACGTCTTCAGGCTGAGGACCTGTTCGGACCGGTCCTTCTGCAGAGACGCGACCCTGTCCTGCTGGAATTTCTCAGGCGCCGCACAGCCGTACTGGAGAAGATCCTCAGATCCATCCGGCAGGCGGCCGGGGATACCGATAAAGATCCTGCCCTTTTGGAAAAACATCTTTCCAGACAGCAGGAGATCGAACACAGCCTGATCGTCTATAAAGCCGCACTGACCGTATTTGAACGGTCCTGAAGATGAAAGATGCATGGAGGGAAACATGAAACTGGAAGATGTGATCGCGCAGCTGGAGCAGCTGTGCCCCCCGCAGTTTGCGGTCTCCTGGGATAATTCGGGACTGCAGGTCGGAAGATATGACCAGGAAATTTTTTCAGTCTGTCTTGCGCTTGATGCCACCTCACCTGTGATCGAATTTGCGATAGAACAGGGCGCGGACCTTTTGATCACGCATCACCCCCTTCTGTTTGCCGGACTTAAACAGATCCACGACAGGGATTTCGTCGGCAGAAGGGTCATTGACCTGATCCGCAATGAGATCGCCTGTTATGCCATGCATACCAATTTCGATGTGATGGGCATGGCGGATGCTGCGGCGGATCTTCTCAAACTCAGAGACCGGGAGGTTTTGGAAGTGACCTACGAGGACGATGTCTCCAAGGAGGGGATCGGAAGGATCGGAAGGCTCCAGGAGCACATGAAGCTCGACGAATTTGCCGCCTTCGTCCGCGACGCCTTCAGCCTCGACCAGGTACGGGTCTTCGGAAACGGAAATGATACAGTCATAACCTGTGCCATTCTTCCGGGTTCCGGAAAAGAAGAGATCGACCTTGCGGCAGCCGCAGGCGCGGATGTCTATGTGACAGGCGATTTGAACCACCATGCGGGAATCGACGCGGTGGAAAAAGGAATTGCAGTCATTGATGCAGGTCACTATGGTGTTGAAAAATTATTTGTCCCTTACATGAGGGATTATCTGCGCAGGGAACTCCCCGGACTGAAGATCATTACAGCCCCTGAAGGCGAACCCTGCCGCCTGATCTGAGATAGTTTTTTACAGAATTGTGTAACTTATTCAAAACCCCGTGTTCAGAACGCTTCGCGTTCTTCACCGGGGGACGTTCAGAGGCGCTCCGCGCCTTGTCCGGCCCCGAAAAATGCTCGAAATCTGCCCGGTGAAACAAGCTCCCCGTTCAGATTTTGAGACATTTTTGGAGGTGCTGAATAGTTACCAAATTGTTTCGAAAACGTTCATTTGAACAGGAGGGAACAACATGCCGACAATAATGATCAGCGGAGCGATTCGCCAGTATGATAAAGGGACGACCTTTGAATCGATTGTCAAAGAGTATCAGCCGAAGTACAA
>ONXK01000175.1 GCA_900321785.1 uncultured Lachnospiraceae bacterium
CAAAAGGACCGTCCCCATGTCATTTCCCTGTGTCATTTCAGTAATGTCTGCAGATTCTTCTCAGTCGGCTCAAGGTCATAGGGCCATTCGATGAGGCGGACATCGTTGTCCCCGCACAGTTTTCTCTTCTGCTCATCCAGTTCCTGTCTTGCCTGAAGGGCTTCTTCTCCGCCGAAAAATGCAACCGGATGAAAATGCTGGATCCCCTGATATTCAATCGCAGTACTCAGCGACGGGATATAGAGGTCCAGGCTCTGCCGTCCCAGCCAGGCAGGTCGGTACTGATAAAGAGTATCCGGGTATTTTTTGTGTACCGCATGAAAGAGGCTCAGCTCGTGTTTCCATTTGGGTTTGATGATTCCATCCGCGGTGAGTCTTGTCCTGATCTTTGTGCGGGCGAGCCTCCAGTCCGTGTGATACCCGTCTTTTTCTTCGTAGAGCGCCAGATCTGTGTACCACCACTGAAAAAAGGGCATAATGGTCCGGGTCAGGCTGAGAAAGAAATCGAGCTCGGATGCGAAATAACCGGCTTCCAGAATGTGCTCAATGTTCCGCCGCACGTAAACGGTCTTTGAAGGGTTATGGCAAAAAGGGAGATTGCCCTGGTAGCGGGCAAGCCGGTCCGGAAGATAGGGCGACCGCAGCACGATGCCGTTTTCCTGCAGATGGGTCTGATACCAGAGGAAGGGATAGTCGTAAAGAGAATATCCTCCGAACAAATCCCCGGACCCGTTCGTGTAGAGCAGGTGGAACATTAAGAGAACGGTATCCATATCTTTTTTGTCAAAGACGGCCAGATAGTGGATCTTCTCTTCATCGGGAAAGAAATTCCTGACCGGGCGCAGATCCACTGCCTTTTTACAGACCTCCATAACAACGAAAAACTGCGAAATATATCTTTCAGGAAACAGAAAACAGGCATTGCGGTCTGTATCAATGCCTGTAAACTGGTCCATAAAAGCCTTCACATAAGGATTTTCCAAAGCAGATTCACTCCCGGCGGACTGATCGGGCTGTTCACATTGAAGAGACTTGCCCATCTTTTCTTCTTTACCGTTCTTTTCTTCTTTGCCGGTCTTTTGGCCCTCCCGGTTTTTTTCAGGCTCTTCTTTTTCTTCGATCAATTTCTTTGTGGCATACCTGTAAGGCAGGTCTGCCCAGGAGAGCTGCACGAGAAAGCAATCATAGTGCTTAGCCTCATATTCCTCCCGGACATCCTCAAAATCCTCCTGCCAGGATAAATGCTCCTCCAGAAGCGCATCCATGGTGGAAAAGGTGGTCCTTTCATGGTACTGCGGATATCTTTCCCACAGCATTTCAAGTCTTTCAAAGGAGTAGTCTGTATCTGGCTTTTTGTGAACCGGCGGGTAGAAGTCCTTCTGATTCCCGCATGTAGTATTATTCATAGTGGATCCCGATATGGCTTCCTGCGGTGACACGATTTCCATTGTGTCCATTACTGCAAAAGAGAAATATGTAACTGTCCGGAAATACTATAAGCCCTCTATAATATTCATCAGACTCTGATCGCTGTCCACGTCGTGATAAACCACGTCTTCCGCGGAGAGGTCCGCAAACATTTTCTTCGCACAATTGATTTTGGCCTGCAAGCGCGTGAATAGCCGCTGTTCTTTTCCAAAAGAACCGTCCCAAATTGTCAGTCTTATGTGAACGAGGGGACAGATACAAAAGGACCGTCCCAATGTCTCTGCCAATGTCTCTGCCGGTCTGTTCGGAGAACCGCCCCCTTATGTCGTGCGAATTCGCTCTTTTTCCGTCTTGTTTCCAGAGGATCGTTCCCTTATGATGTCCTGCGGAGGGCCGTCCCTTATGTCCCCGCAAGCAGTTTTTCTACCTGTTCATGTTTTTCATACAGAACGCATCCTCCGTCATGGTCGTCAAGCAGGATGGTGCCATCCCGGAGGGCTGAAAAGAGGGGGGAATGCATGGCATCCCGCAGGGAGCTGTTTCGGACATTGACATCTGAATAGGACGAAAACGGACAGGGCTCTGCGCCGCCGTGTGAATTGATGTGAAAGAAGCCTCTTCCCGCGGCCACACAGCCGCCGGAGCTCTTCTCATCTCCGGGGAAGGAGATGTAGACCATTTCCGGGTGCTCTTCGCGAAGCCTTGTGATCTCTCCCCGCAGATACTCACGCTCATCGCTGCCCGGTGCCAGTTCTTTGCTTTCCTCTGTCACAGGCACATATTCCACAAAGATCACCGCTTTGCAGCCCCGGTCGGAAAGCTTTTTCAGGAAAGCATCCGAAGAGACCTCCCTGATGTTCTGTGTGGTGACAGTGACGGAGGCTCCGAAGATCAGACCGCGCCTGTGCAGCTCATCCATGTTGGCAATAAGCCTGTCATAGATTCCGGCCCCGCGGCGGGCATCGGTAATCTCCTTTTCCCCCTCAATGCTCATGATCGGTATGAGATTGCGGCACTGATCAAAGAGTTCAAAATATCTTTTATCCATAAAAGTGCCATTGGTGAAAATAGGAAACAAAATTCCCGGTTTCTTTCCGGCAGCTTCGATGATATCACGGCGCAGCATGGGTTCGCCGCCTGCAAGCAGGATAAAGCTGATACCGAGATCATCCGCCTCATCAAAGATCCTGAACCACTCCCGGCTGGTAAGCTGGCTGACAGGTTCCGCGTCCACCGTTGCATGGTTGCAGCGGGAATAGCAGCCTGCGCAGTGGAGATTGCACTTGCTGGTGATGCTGGCGATCAGAAAAGGGGGAATGTGCTCTCCGGCATTCTCCGCTGCTCTTCGTTTTTTGGAGGCCTTTTTGCTCGCAGCGGCAAACTTTACCATGAAAGCGCTCTCCCTGGGGTCCTTGAAGGTTGCTTTCAGAGCATCGCTGACCACCCGTTCAACGCCTTTTGTCATGTAAGCTTGAATGTCAAAAGTATCCTTCATTACGTCTATCCTTATATCATATTATGTCAACGCTCGCAGCATGGTGAAAACCGGAACTATGCTCGCGGCGTGGCCAAAACCGGAACTATGCTCGCGGCATGGCCAAAACCGGAACTATGCTCGCGGCATGGTAAAAGCCGGAACTATGCTCGCAGCATGGTAAAAGCCGGAACTATGCTCGCGGCATGGCCCAAACCGGAACGTTTCTGAATGCCCGGTCTACCGCTCTTTTCATCCCCGGTCAATCTCTGCCTTCATTTTCAGCATGCAGTCCAGAAGGGTTGTTTTCTTCAGTTCCTGCTCGGCCTTCTCTTCGATCTCCCGGAATGTATCGGTCAGCACCGGCCGGATATGTCTGCCCACAATGCACTCGTCATTGGGGTTATGATGCAGGTCAAAAATATGGACCTGCCCCGTCTCCGTAATCGCCTGATAGATCCTGTAAAGAGTCAGGTCTCCGGGCTTGACCAGCAGAGAAAAACCACTGACTCCCTGACGGCTTTCAATGATCCCCTGTTTTTTCAGGAGGCCGGTAATTCTGCGGATATAACTTGCATTGGTTCCGACGCTCCCCGCAATCTGGTCAGAGGTAAGGGGCTTTTCTGCCCCGGCGATCAGAATCAGCGTATGGATAGCAGAGGAAAACCGCGTGTCCATTATTTCGTCCTTTCGTAGGAGATGATGTAATGCACGTTTTCAGGAAGTTCGAGGCCGGGATCCGCTTCGATGAAGTGTCCCTCGTATCCGTCTTCCTGCATGGTCAGATCAAAATGGGCCAGAGCGATTCCCAGATCCACCTTCTGGATATCTCCCAGGGGGCTGTCCTTCAGAGTTTTATACTCATAAAAATGAACGGTATCCCCTGACACAACTGCACGCCAGGGCTGCTTGTTGGTGGCGGAAGGCGCCCATCTTACCATCTCCAGGGCATCCGCAAACCGGCCGGCATTCTCTTTCGTCAATCTGCCTCCAAAGGAGTCCTTGAAAAAAAGCTTCTCAAAGGGGATCCTTTCATCAGCCTTCATACCTTTTCTCATGAGTCCTTCACGGACGCTGGCCTTCGGTGCAGGGTATCCCACCGGGGTGACAACAGGCATGACTTCCTCCCCGCTCACCTCCATGGCCTTCTCAAAAGCGGACCGGCTCAGCGTGGCGGCGAGAATCACAGTGCCGATTCCCAGCGACTTTGCGTACAGGCACATGGATTCAAAGCTGTAGCCGTATCCAATCTCAAAGTTTTTGCATTTCGAGAGTTTTGCGGCAATATAATATTTTTCCCCGACGATAACCGGGCTGGAACTGTTCCAATGCGGCCTTGTCCTCTGGACCAAGCCCTCTGCCGTCATAGGATCTGACGCTTTTTCTTTTCCGGATCATTTCTTTTGCGGAAAATGACATTGTACTACTCCTTTCCACACTTTTATGAGCTCTGCCGCTCCGGAGACCGGCAGAATAATGCAGTCACTGGATACTGGAGCCGCCGCGCAGCAAAAGCATCCTGCGCGTCAATCTTGTATCAGTAACAGATACATCTTATTGGTGCAGGTGCGTTTTGTCAATATGGGGACGGTCCTTTTGTATCTGTCCCCTTGTGTCTTTTTTATGCGCAAAGCCCGTATCTGCACCGACACTATATGACAGCCTTGATGCAAATACTGGCCTGCACGTGGGTAAAGATTGCCAAAGGGAGCCTCTACCCTGTTTTGTTTTTTACAATGCGATAAATAATCGTTCGGCTGCACCCGGTGAGACGGCTGATCTGAGACACGCTTGCTCCCTCCGCATACATTGCCTGGATCAGGCGGTTACGCGACGGGCGGTCAAGAGCCTGAAAAGCTGTTACTGAAGGGATACTATACTGTTTGATGAGGATGTCCCGTATCTCCAAATCGCTCTTTTTCCGTCTTGTTTCCGGAATGTCAATAAAGTGATCCGAGGTGTCCTCGTTTGTGTATGTAATCAGCTGCTCCAGCGGCAGGATGGAGAGCGCAAAATCCACATCCGTAGTAAACACAGGTGCTGTGCCAATATATTCGCGGTAACTGCTTGCTGAATAGTCCTCAGGCCGTGCACAGATTCCAGCCTTGACCGGGTTGCGGTGTATGTATCGCAGCGCCATCAGGAAATGCGGGTCACCGTCAATCGGTTCACTTCTAAAACGATCCTGGAACAAGTGCCCGGTGCGGGCATATTTTTGATTAAAATACATCACATATGATGTACAAAGCCTTTTCATCACCTGAGATAGTGATTCTCCCTCACCTATTTTGACCATGGCATCACCAATCCGGTATATACAGGAATTTCTGGCTGCGTGCAGCAGTAAGTGCACATGATTGCTCATCAAACAATATCCGTACACAGCAAAGCCACAGCGCAGCCTGTATCTATTCAGCAGCGATAGGAACTTGTCCTCGTCCTGCTGATCCTCAAAAATCGCCTGTCGGTCAACGCCGCGCAGCATTACATGATATATGTTGGATTCTCCAATTTTTCGAGCCTGTCTTCCCATAAAAAACCCCCATCAGTCAGATATACATATATATGATTAAGTACGCATATATCGTATAACTGATTGATGGGGGTTGTCAACTGTTGAACTGGTTAACCGTGCCTGTCACTCTTAAGTCTTCACTCTTTAGCCTGTCACTCTTAAATCTTCACTCTTT
>ONXK01000176.1 GCA_900321785.1 uncultured Lachnospiraceae bacterium
GGATCTCACCGGCAATCCTTCTTGTGGTGGCTTTGATGATGGTCAGGGAGTGATATGAGGAGACATATAAATGAAGGTCATAGAGTATGATGCAAGATATAAACAGGATCCATGCTTTGCTCTTTTATCGATCTGTTTCTGCACTGCTGCAAATTTTTCCGTCGATATGATCGCCATGTGAGCATCATGCAAGACATATCGATTAGCTGTGGGATTTGATTTCAGCACTTCAACATTTCCTGTGTACTTTGCATTCGTAAGTATTGTTTCGATAGCCCGTTTACTCCATCGCTCGCTCCCTCTTGGTGATGGGATATGCTCCTCTACAAGGGCATCGATGATACCGCTATAGCTTTTTCCATCCAGGTATAGTTCAAAAATGTGGGATACCACAGCGGCTTGATAGGTGTCACATATCAGTTCTGCCAGACCGTAAAGAAAAGCGGCTCTGCATTTTCTGCAAAACCGCTCTCAATCAGCATATGTCTGGTTTGTTATTTTCCCATTGCTGTCATCATCCGTCCCCATGACGCAAGTTGGTGTCAGGCCTTGTAGACTTCTTCGCCGTCCACGATGGTGGCGACGAGTTTGGCCTCTGCGACTTTCTCGATGTCGTCATGCAGGAAGTCGCAGTCATACACGGTCATGTTGGCGAGAACGAGTGTCTGTTTCATGATAGGATCCTCCTTGTATGAAATTTGTCCTATATCATGTTGTCGAGATCAAAACACTCTGAACAATGTTTATGCTGCTCTCGCTATGCTCCCTAGCGGACATAGTACTTGGTCAGGAAGTAGGTCTTCTCCCAATCAACGATATTCATGGCTGACTCTTTCTCCGCGCGGATGTTGAACTCGTCAAAGACCATCACATACTTATCTTCAAGGTCATAGAGCGGCCACTCCCTGGCCTTGCCATCCGGCGACACATCGGCGGGAAGGGATGGATTGCCGCATTTGGCGAACTGCACCCACATTTTCCGCATGGTCTTTGAGAACGTCTTATCGAACTCTCTTCCCGTGACGAGAGTTTCCTCCGCATGGTTGAACAGCTCTGAAAGCTCTATCGCATGTCCGCTTTTCAGCATCGGAATGGAGGACTCTACCCTGAAATAATAAACGTAGGTCTTTCCGCCGCCCTTGACCTGGTTTTCCGCCGTCCTGATGAGCGGTGCATTAAACCAGTACTGATCCATGAAGTGGCTGAGTTTATCATAATCCTCACCCGGATAATTCTCACAGAAGCTCTCAGCCAGCGCTTTTTCCTCCTCGGTGCACTGTGCGAGCTTCTCGGCCTTGCATTTCTCCGCCCACGGCATGAAAGCCTCCAGGCCGACCCCGGCCACAAAGTAGCTGCATTCGTCCTTTGTGCAGCCCTGCATGATATCGAGATCCGCTGCCATGCCTTTCTCGTAGGCGTCGAACCCCTCCAGAGGCAGGAATTTACCGTCGCGTTCAGGAGTCGTGATAGGCATCGCGAGCACTTTGGAAGCCGCGTTTACGATATCTTGTACGTCAAGCTTCATAAGTTCAGCAACGGTTTTGCAGCCCAGTTCCTCGATCAGCGTGTTCGTACACCAGACAGACTGTTCCGTGGACCTGCAGAAGGCAGGCGATCCGCTCTGGGCGATGACACGCTGGAAATACTTATGAGACCCCTTTACCAGGGGCAGCAGGGACACGGAGCCGCCTCCGGCGGACTGGCCGAAGATTGTTACATTGCCGCTGTCGCCGCCAAAGCCCTCGATGTTCTCATGTATCCATTTCAGCGCCGCCAGCTGGTCCATAAGGCCGAGGTTCTGGGAATCCGGGTAATCTGCCCCGTCAGGCAGGTGAGAAAGACGAAGGAATCCGAGCGCATTGAGCCGGTACTCTATTGAGACGAGGATGATATCCGGGTTCTCCTGCACGAAGCTGGTGCCCTCCTCGCGCGGCTCGGGCGTACCGCCGAGCTCATAGGCACCGCCGTGGATCCACACCATGACCGGTTTCTTCTGCGTCCCTTTGTCGTCGGCCTTCCATATATTCAGGTGCAGGCAGTCTTCACCCTGAGGATAGAGACCTCCCATCTGACCGGGGCTGCCCACCTGGCAGGGAACTTTCCCGAAATAGTACGCCTCATATACACCGTCGTCCGGTGTGACGTCCATCGGTGCCTTCCAGCGGTATTCCCCGACGGGCTGTTTTCCTACGAAGGGAATGCCCTTATACGCAATGATGTTCCCCGTCTTCTTTCCGACAAAAGTGCCGTTGAAACACTTGACTGCCAGAGAGCGGTCATAATTATCGTCAGTAATTTTTTTGTTCTCGCCGTATATTGCAAGCATCTTCTGTGTTGCTTCTTCCAATCCCATCATTACCATACCACTCACCGCTTACACCTCCTTTCAGTTTAACATTCATTAGGCGTTTGCGAAACGCCAGAAGCCGCATAAATACGGCATTCTTTTGGTTACAATATAAAACAACTCCTCACTGGTTCATGGTAAAATTGAGTTGTCTAGAAACAATCAACCATGCCCCAGAAAGGAGTCGCTACATCTATGATACCATATCAACAGATGTCATTGGCTGATGTTTTTGCAGAAACCCAGGAAATTTTTGAATCTGACAAACCTGAATTCCTGAAACTGCTCGAATCTACCATTGACCTTTATGAAATGATCCCGGTTTCTTTCTTGAACCATTTTTATGCTTCTACCGGCAGACCCCGGGAATACAAACTGACGTCTTTGCTCTGGGCTCTCACTATTCAGAAGATCTTTTCCATCCCGACTGATTCCCTGCTTTTGACTTTCCTTACGTACTCAAAGGATCTGAGGGAATTCTGCGGCTTTAATAAAATTCCGGATGCATCAAAGATCACCCGGTTTAAACAGGATTTTAAGGACGACCTGCAGGCATTCTTTGATTCCCTCGTTGACCTTACAGAACCGATCCTTCAGGAGATCGATGCCGATAAGGCCTCCATGTCCATATTTGACACTACAGGTCTGGAAGCATACGTTACGGAAAACAATCCCAAGTATGCAAATCTGAAGATCCGGCAGTTGAAAGCCTGGGCAAAAACCAAAGGCTGGGATGATTCCTTTGACCCTTATAAGGCTGCCTACGGTTCCATGCCGACACACGCGTCAGCAAACCCGGAGATCAAACAGCAGTATCTTAACGGTCATTTCTGCTACGCTTATAAAGCCGGGATCCTGACCAATGGCCTTGGTATCATCCGTGCCATCGAGTTCTATGACAAGGATTATTTCGCAGCACACCCGGAGATCGAACTCTATAAGAAAACGGATGCACCTGACGAGGATAAGTCTGTAGGAGACGCAAGGCTGCTCCTTCCTTTATTGAAGGATTTCTTCAGGAAACACCCACTGATCGATCCCGTGACCTTTCTGGGCGATGCTGCTTTTGACAGTGTTGAAATCTACAAAGCACTTCTCAGCGGCGATACATTCGGACAGAAAGAAGATGGCACCGTCAGGATCTTTGAACGTGCCTATATCCCGTTGAACGGCCGGGCTGCGCAGGCAGGCACTGATTACACGATCAACGAGGAGGGAGTACCCTGTTGTCCCCGCGATCCGTCCATGACAATGAGACCGGAAGGTAACACTTCCCATCTCCGCTGCGGCCTGAAAACATTCAAGTTCGTCTGTCCCAAAATGCGCTGGGAGAAATGCGAAGACGGGAAACACCGCCGTGTCTGCCACTGCGATGATCCTTGCACGGCTTCCAGCTGCGGGCGCATGATCTATCTTTATCCTGAGAAGGATCTCCGTCTTTATCCCGGAACAATCCGCGGGACAGAGGAATGGGAGTCTGTTTATAAGATCCGCACATCCGTCGAGCGCTCCATAAATCATATCAAAGACAGCTTCTGTCTCGGAGACCGCAAGACACAGAATGCAAGGACACTCCATGCCGACCTTCTGCTTGCCGGCATAACCCAGCTGATAACGGTAGTTGTGGCGGACAGGCTCCAAAAGCCTGAATTCTTCCGCTCACTTAAGCGTCTCATCGCATAGGCTGCCGGAACTGAATAATGTGGAGAGTTTATTAAAGTACGTCATTTTTTAAACCGTGAGGATGACAGTCTGCATTTAATGACAGATTCTCCACATATCCTGACTGGACAAAGTCGATATAATCGTTTTTTGATCCTTTTAGTCAGGAGCGTTCACTCGTGGAACGAGTTTTGCAACTACCTATA
>ONXK01000048.1 GCA_900321785.1 uncultured Lachnospiraceae bacterium
CGTTTAAGATAAACAGGAGCGATATCTTTACATGGGAAATAATAATGACAATGGAAATGATAGGGACAACACACACATGACAGAATACTGTGTCATGTGCCGCAGGCCGGATACAGCCGCCGGTAAAATGATCCATATGCCGGGAAACCTCTGTGTGTGCGGCGATTGTATGCAGAAAATGATGGATTATGCCGGCAATCTGGATTTTTCAAAGCTTTCTGAGGATTCATCTTCGCCGGGAAATCTTTTCAACCTGTTCAGTGGAGGATTCCCATTTGGCATGATGCCCGGAAATGACAACCAGTCCGGAAATCCGGCTGCCTCCCGGACCGCAGACCAGCCGGCGGGCAAAGAAAAGAAAGAGAAGGAAGCAGAAGACGGGGAAGCGCAGGAAAGCGGCGCGGAGACCTCTGTTTCCTCGGAGCACAGTACTGTCCGGGCAAATACCCCGGCAGAGCGCTCCTCGGCAGAAGAGGATGAAGCGGACGATGTGGAAGATGACCGCAAAAACCGTAAAGGCCCGTCGATCAGCTTCCTCAATCTGGGGGATATTTTTGGCACCGGAGGAGGCTTTGGCCAGACCGGCCCCAAGGTAAAAAAGAAAAAAAAGAGCGGCAAAAAGCCTGTCTTTTCCATCAATGATATTCCTGCTCCCCACAAGATCAAAGAGGAGCTGGACCGATATGTCATTGGTCAGGAGAAGGCCAAGAAGCTCATTTCGGTCGCAGCCTACAATCACTACAAACGTGTGAAGACCGGCACGATGGATGAAATAGAGATTGAGAAATCCAACATCCTCCTCATCGGACCGACCGGATGCGGCAAGACCTACCTTGTCCGTACGCTGGCGGAACTTCTGGATGTTCCTCTGGCCATCTCGGATGCCACCTCCCTCACTGAGGCGGGCTATATCGGCGATGATATAGAGAGCGTGATTTCCAAGCTGCTTGCCGCTGCCGACAATGATGTGGAAAAGGCGGAGAAGGGTATTGTCTTTATCGACGAAATCGACAAGATTGCAAAGAAGCGCAATACCAGTGCCCGTGATGTCAGCGGAGAATCTGTTCAGCAGGGACTCTTAAAGCTTTTGGAGGGAGCTGAAGTCGAGGTACCTGTCGGTGCCAGCAGCAAAAATGCCATGGTCCCTCTTGCAACTGTCAATACCCGCAATATTCTGTTTATCTGCGGCGGCGCTTTTCCGAATATGGAGACGATCATCCGGGAGAGGCTGCAGAAACAGACATCTATGGGATTCGGAGCACAGCTCAAGGATCATTTTGACAATGACAGGAACATTCTGGACCATGTGACAAACGAAGACCTGCGTAAGTTCGGAATGATCCCCGAATTCATAGGCCGTCTGCCGGTCACCTGTGTTCTGCAGGGACTGGACACGGATATGCTGGTCCGGATCCTCCGCGAACCCAAAAACGCTATCCTCAAGCAGTATCAGAAGCTTCTTGCGCTTGATGAGGTGGACCTGCAGTTTGAGGAGGATGCCATGGAAGCCATTGCTGCCAGGGCTCTGGAACGCGATACAGGAGCTCGTGCCCTCCGGTCAGTCATTGAGGAATTTATGACAGATATCATGTATGAGATTCCCAAGGACGACAATATCGGCAAAGTGACGATCACGCGGGCCTTTGTGGAGGGTACAGGCGGACCGCGAATTGAGATCCGCACAGATACACCCCGTCAGATCTCCATGAATACCGGGACACCTGCGGCGGAACCTGCACAGTAAGAATCCGGGGAATCCGGGGCGAAGATTTTTTGGGAACTTTTACGGAAATACAAGTGTGTGATATACTTGATGACATGGTCTAACGACCAAAATCCGAATGGTTAGAGCGGGCTGGGAGCGTGTAAGCGCGACAGCACGCGTAGTTTATTCATACATGTTTGTGAACGCGAGACCATGGCCACAAATATGAGAAATGTAAACGACAGCGAAGTGCTTACTTGATACGGGAAAGGGCGATACATGAGTAATAAAATAAATGGGTTAACCAGGTCCGGAACCGGAAAGGACAATTCTGTACACCGCCGGACCGCCGGCAGACGCAGAAAGATGTTCATGCTGAGTGCTGTTCTGACGATGCTTTTTCTGGCGGCAGGGGTCGGATGTCTGCAGCTGAAAGCGGATGCTGCGGGCAGTAAAAAACATACAAAGGTGATCACTACGGCTTCGGATGAGGAGTTTGCCGAAAAGTCATCGGAACTTGCAAAGAAAAGCCGCGGCCTCACGATACAAAGTTCTGACCAGGCAAGGTCAAGAGCCTATTCATCCGGACGTCTGATCGTCTGTGTCGAGGACGGCCATAAGATCGATTTTTCACAGTATAATGCCGAAACCGTCATTGAGAGCAATTTCGGGGTCAGCCTTGTGCAGTTTGCCTCCGGAAGCGAGGCGAAGGCTGCCGCAAAAAAGATCGCTGCCCTTCCCGGCGTCTCTTATGTGGAACCGGATGACTGTACAATGAATATCGGTGAAACAAAGGTGAACGATATCTCTTCGGAAGGAGAGACGTCGGAAGAGACGGATATTCCTTCACAGGATACCGGCGGGGATACCAATATCGGCAATCTGGGAAGTATGACGATCCCAAACAGGATCTATTCCGGCAATGATGACATGGTTTTTGAGAATTCGCTCACTGCAGAGGATGTTACGATCATGTCTGATTCGATGTCCTGGGGACCTGCCTATATCCAGGCGGACAAATACGCTGCTTTTGTCAAGACCAATACGAGCAGATCGATCAAAGTCGCTGTTGTGGACAGCGGTGTGGCATCCCACAGCAAGCTCCGCGGCAGGATCGTTTCAGGCAGAGATTTTGTGGATAACGATGCCAATCCGTCGGACAAAAACGGACACGGAACCCATGTCGCGGGCATTATTGCAGACTGTACCCCCGGAATCAATGTAAAGATCCTTCCGGTGCGCGTCATGAATGCTTCGGGCGTGGGGAATCCTTCTATCGTCGGAAACGGAATCCGGTATGCGGCGAACAGCGGCGCGAAGGTGATCAATCTGAGCCTTGGAGCCTACCGCCATTACAAATTTATTGAAGACTGCGTTGCTTATGCGCACAGTAAGGGGGCGACAGTTGTTGTCGCTGCGGGAAATGACGGTGACAACACAGTGAATGTATGCCCCGCCCATATGGCGGAGCCGATCGTTGTCGGCTCGATCCAGTCGAACGGAAAGAGGGCTTTTTATTCCAATTTCGGATCTTCGCTGGATATATCTGCCCCGGGCGAAGAGATCAGGAGCTGCTGGCTGGACGGCAAATATGCGACAGCAAGCGGAACCTCCATGGCAGCGCCTCATATTTCTGCTGCGGCAGCCATGTACAGGCTTATGAATCCTTCAATGACGCCTGCTAAAACGGAGACTATGGTGCGCACCTATGCCAAGGACCTCGGGGCAAAAGGGACAGACAAATATTATGGCAGAGGTGTTCCCCGCATGGCGGGTGCTATTACGCCCAGCAGTGTTGCACTGTCAAGTACAAAGGCTTCAATGCGCGTCAGGAAGTCCATGACCCTCAAGGCAGTCATTACCCCTTCCTATGCAGGAAGAAGGAACCTGACATGGTCTACAAGCAATGAGAGCATTGTTACCGTTTCCGGCGGAAAACTGACTGCTCTGCACGAAGGGCAGGCGACGATCACCGTTAAGACTGTCAACGGCAAAAAGGCCTCCTGTCTGGTCACGGTCTCCCAGGCGACCGGTGAATTATTAAATATCGGTACTTTAATGAGCCGGCCCTTTGCGGCAGCTGTTGCAAAGACATTCGATGTTGAATCTATTGTAAAAAAATCCACATCCGCTTCCGGAAGCGGCAAAGAAGCCCCTGCCGGGCAGAGTGCTTCCGCCGGTTCCGATGCAAAGGATTCTGCTTCGTCTGCCGCTGCACAGACGCTCAGTGTGCCGGACACCGCTTCTGCGCAGAAAACCAGGATTTATATTTACCCTTCTGAAAAAGCAGGCAATACTCCTGTACAGGATGGAAGCATTGTGGCGGGTTCACAACTTGCGCTGGATACGGAGATCGTCCCTGCGCAGACAGAGAAAACTGCCTTCTTATGGAAGAGCAGCGATCCGGATGTTGCATCCGTAGATGAAAACGGCATCGTAACGGCAGTTTCGGCCGGTGAGGCACAGATCACAGCCTCGATTTCGGGGGCGGCATCTGCAGATGACGCGGATTCTCCGGAAGGGACCTATAAGGTCAATGTTGTCATGCCTTCTGTTCTGACACGCAACGCCTCCTATAGCGCAGGGGATGGAGAAGAGGAGAAGATAGAAACAGTCCTGCGCCTTCCTTTGCCTCTCGAAGGTCAAAGCAATGGTCAGGAGGATGGAAGCACTGCTTCCGCCGACTATGTCCTTGCGCTTCTTTCCGGAGAAAAAGACGGGGGAACGCTGCTCGGTGCTGTGAATCTGGGCGGCGATGACAGCGGAACAGTCCATGTTCATGATGCCGGCAGCGGCAGAGAACGTACTGATATCACAGAGGTGAAGGGCCTTTCAGACGACTTCCTGGCAGACAGGAATCTGGGCAAACAGACGGACGAGACAGGAATTCTCTATGTGCGGTCGATCAGCGCAGATGGATGCAAGGCGGAGGTTTCTCTTGCTGCTGACCTTGAGGTGCTGCGGGCTGCCGCCGAAGCGGGACCTGCCCGTACGGAGAAGCTCTCGGACTGCGTGATCGCAGTTTATACCGGCGATGCTTTTGAAGAAAGGGAAGAAGCGGTCAGGGAGGAAGACTGGGGGACGGTCGGCAGGATCGACGACCAGGCAGTCTGCACATGTACTTTCAATCTGTCATATGATGTTCCTGCACAGGATGCGGAGCAGACGGAAGAAGTTCCTGCAGCCGATCCCGCAAATGACGGTACGGACGATCCCGGCAATACCGATCAGAATCCGGACAGTGAAACTGCACCGGCAGATCCGGATCCTGCAGACAGTGAACAGGATGACGACGCAGATGCGCCGGCCGGCACAGATGATGCGGCACCGGCTGACGGAACAGACGCCGGATCGGAAGAAGGATCAAATACTGACAAAGAGGAAAACAGTGGTGCTGTAGACACCGGCGGTTCGGAAGAAGACGCGGCAGAAAATGCACCTGCCGATCAAACCCTGCCTGAAGAATCCTCATCGGAAACAGAGAATGCTTCCACAGACGGAAACGAAGTTGTGGACAGCATGATGGAGAGCGAATAGAACGCTTATCAATACAAAAAGCACTGCGAAAGAGCATTTTGCATTTCGCAGTGCTTTTGTTTTTGGCGTTTCGTGGAGCTTTTGTTTTTGTATTTCGCAGCACTTGTGTTTTTGATGGATTCAAGAAGATCAGAAGGCAGCCTGCAATGAATCGTTAGCTTTGCAGCCTGCAATGAATAGTTATCTTTCTGCAGTCATCATATCCTTATAAAAGGCGGCAGTACAGGCATGGTGGCAGCAGCCTGTCCAGATGTTTGCAAGGCCGAAGGAAAAGAGCCCCAGAAGATGTAATGGCAGAAGCCGCAGATACAGCATGAAGAGGCGGAATTTATTGCCCTGCATCATATGGAAGGAAGCCCTGAGGATCCTGTGTGCATCTTCGTCCGGAAAATCCAGCAGAAGGAAGTTTGCCATGGAAAAGGTAAGCGTCCACATCAGATAGCTGATCAGACATGCTGCTCCCAGAACGATCGTGACGGGAAGGAATTCTTTAAAGGAATCTTCGGGAATGATATAAAGAAACAGCTGCAGCGGCAGCAGGGAGACATATTCTCCGGCGGTTATAAAAAACCGTACACGGATGCAGGTGTCGGAGTTTTCCAGAAAACCGGCCAGAAGATTTCCGACAGAAGCCGGCTGCCTGTACTGAAGATTCAGAAAGACAGAGGAGACACCTACACCGAACAGGCTGATGATCAGCGCAGAGAGAAAGCGCGCCGCCAGACTGGCAGTCAGTCCCAGATATTTATTGGAAAAATGGAAAGAGACAGAAAACTGTGCCAGGAGGACAGTGATCGCAGTGATCAGAAGCAGGCTCCAGACAGCAACATTCAGATGTCCGAGAAGAGCCTGCCTGGCATCTGCAAAGAGCCTGGCATTTGTCTTATAGGATTTCATATTTATCTTCCGTTCCGGAGCGCTATGTGCGATGGTCAGCAGAGAATTCGTTTATGGATTTTGAAATCGGCGTATTCCTGCCTGCCATCAGGGCTGCCTGCGGCGCTCCGACACAAACAGCCGAAGGGACAATCATTCGAGTCCCGGGATCTGTGGCAGCAGTTCATCCAGAGTCAAGCCATACCTGCGGTACAGAGTATCACTGAGCTGCTGCCGGCCTGCGGGATCGGAGAGCAGCTCCTTCATCATCACAAAGGTAATTACAAGGTATACGATATTGATGATGATCGCAGCAGCACCCAGAAGAGCCGCGGTTCTGCTGCGGCGCGAGAAGCGAAGATTGCCGCCTTTTGACAGGACAGCGAATATGATCGCCATCGAACCCAGAAGGAAAGGGGCGATTACCGGGGAAATAAATGTTGAAGGAATGGCGGCAGCACCCAGCCAGAAGGAGAGCTTCTCAAGGCGCTGTGCATACTGGTTTTCCGGAATGGCATTTCCAGCGTTTATATCCATAAAAGACCTCATTAAATGACGGAGACCGATACATTGTGACAATTCCGCATTTATCCTTGACCGCTGTCCGGACTTTTCGGACAGGTTGCGTATTACATCATATAATAAATTACAATTCTGAATTTCGCAATGCAGACCATCTGCCGGCTGTTATATGCACTTTCAACGTGTTACCGGTTACACCATGACCAGATGTTATTGTTCAGGCCCTGCTGAAAACAGTGAGCCTTTTGTGCATCACTATTTCGGTGGGACGCTCCCGCTCCGTGAAAAATGTAGCGGATACTAAGCTTTTTGCTTCGCAAAGCTTGCAAAAAGCAAGTACCGACGTTTTTCAAGGCCCACCTCCACAGCAATGCACAAAAAGGCATTCTCAAAATCAGGAAGGACTGAACTGTAACGACCAGATAAAGTAAGTTCTGGATATTATCAGCTTCTTAAGTTCTGGATATTATCAGCTTCTTATTGACAGCCACACAATAATACACTATGATACACCTACAATTATATATATATTTCTCTTATTCAGAGTGGTGGAGGTACATAGGACCTGTGAAGCCACGGCAACCCCTTGGACAGATTTTATCAACGACTGTTTAAGGAAGGTGCCTGCCTGAGCGAATACTGTAACCAGTAAATCGAACAATAAGGGTATGTTGTTTTCCACATGCCCGCCATGTGGATTTTTTTTATTGAAAGAAGGTGTAAACATGAATAGATTTATTTTTACTTCCGAGTCAGTAACAGAAGGACATCCTGATAAACTCTGCGACGCAGTTTCGGATGCGATTCTGGACGCCTGCCTCGAACAGGACCCGATGAGCCGTGTTGCCTGCGAGACTATGGCCTCAACCGGTTTCGTGGTGGTTTGCGGTGAGATCACGACCAAAGCTAATATCAACTTCCAGGAAACAGTTCGCAATACCATTCGGGAGATTGGCTACACCAGCTCGAAGATTGGATTTGACGCGGATACGTGCGCCGTTATGATCGCTCTTGACCGCCAGTCTCCGGATATTGCGATGGGCGTCGACAGCGCTCTTGAAAAACGCGGCGCGGAAGGAGACGAAGCCCTTGAGACCGGCGCCGGTGACCAGGGAATGATGTTTGGCTTTGCTTCCAATGAGACAGAGGCTTATATGCCGATGCCTATTTTCCTTGCACATTCACTGACCCGCAGACTTGCACAGGTTCGAAAGGACGGCACATTGCCTTATCTTCAGCCGGACGGAAAAGCGCAGGTTTCTGTAGAGTATGATGAGAACGGCAAGGCATGCCGCATTGAGGCGGTCGTGCTCTCTACACAGCACAATGCGGATATCAGCCAGGAGCAGATTCATGCGGATATGAGAAAATATGTCATTGATCCGGTCCTGCCTGCCGGTATGACAGATGATGCAACGAAATATTATATCAATCCTACCGGACGCTTTGTTGTCGGCGGTCCCAACGGAGACGCGGGTCTGACAGGACGTAAGATTATCGTCGACACCTACGGCGGCTATGCCCGTCACGGCGGCGGAGCTTTCTCCGGTAAAGACTGCACCAAGGTCGACCGCAGCGCAGCATATGCCGCACGCTATGTAGCCAAGAATCTTGTTGCTGCAGGTTATGCGGACAAGCTGGAAATTGAACTCGCTTACGCAATTGGCGTTGCACGTCCCATGTCGATCATGGTCGATACCTTTGGTACAGGCAAGATCAGTGATGATAAGATCGTCGAGATCATCGGTGAGGAATTTGATCTTCGCCCGGATGGAATCATCAAGATGCTTGACCTTCGCAGGCCGATTTATCGTCAGACCGCTGCCTATGGTCACTTTGGCCGTCTTGACCTCGATCTTCCCTGGGAGAAGCTTGATCGTGTGGAAAGCCTCCGTGCCCGTCTTCCCAGATAAGTGTCTGCAAATTATTGATTTGTACAATTTGCCGGTCCGGCAAGGGGCAGGTGCGTCCGCAGGACGTCCCTGCCCTGCTTTTATAATCAGTGTCCTGTAAGGTATTTCTTCGAGACATGTAAGGAACCTTTTCGAGAGTGCTGTGATATTATGTATACTGCGGCTCAATTACAGACAGCTGATAATAAGTAAACTGCGGCTTGTCTGCTTCTTGTTCACCATGCTTTTTATCTGCATAGAATGTCGGAATTTAGATGCCAAACCGATGTTTTTGCGAACGATATGAAATTTAATTATTTACGCAAAATAGGATATAAAAAATCTCGAAAAATCATTGACACAAGTAAACCTTTTTGCTAATATATCATTTGTTCGCGCGAGACAAAACATCCGGCGCAGAACAAAAACGATACGGAGAGGTATCGAAGCGGTCATAACGAGGCGGTCTTGAAAACCGTTTGTCCTAACGGGCACATGGGTTCGAATCCCATCCTCTCCGCTAAAGACACTTCTTTGTGTTGTATAAATTACATATACCACATTGGTAGGTATCTTTTTGGAGAAATACCCAAGAGGCCGAAGGGGCTCCCCTGGAAAGGGAGTAGGTCGGGAGAACCGGCGCGAGGGTTCAAATCCCTCTTTCTCCGCTTAAAAAGATGAAATGAACCGACGTGATCGACAAATGGTTCGTTTCATTTTTTTATCCCCTGAAATCTGAATATCAGCTGCATGCTTAACGGATTCTAAAATTTTTCTTAAAAAAATATAAAATATTCGTTGACAAAGGAATGGAGCTGTGATAGACTCAGGAAGTTGTCGCGCAAAACAAAAACGCGGCGGCAAACACAATGAAGACCTGCCCTGCAGGCTTCAAAAAACATTTCCAATCTTATATGAGAACAAGACAGAAATGCAACCCTGAATATATTCCTTTATATTTGAGG
>ONXK01000177.1 GCA_900321785.1 uncultured Lachnospiraceae bacterium
GTAAAAAGATCCAGCTCCAGGCTTCTGGTATATTCGCCCTCCTTCTGGTCCAGGACTGCCAGGCACTTCCTGGATTTCCTGCCTACAGGGATCCTGTAGGAACCCTTTTCATCATGTACTTCGAGATGTCCTCTGCTGACCTTCGCTTCCATAAATGCCTCCCGTATTCTGCAGCCAGTGTCCCGGTTGCTGTCCGTATTTTCACAGAATCATACATTGTTATAATAATTGAAAAAACGCACAACTTCCAGCTTTATCAGTCCTCCGGCATTGTATCAACGACCATCCTGTATTTTTTATCCAAAGAAGGGATTGTGACAGGAAGACTGCCGTTTGCGTCTCCCTGCCCGAAGCAGGCACAGAGGGCAGCCGGAAGATTCGGCATATAAGCGCTGTTTTTTCCTGTCTTCGGAGGAAGCTCTTCCATAAGCCCGGAGCCATATGTCAGTACGATGGCATCCGCCTCCGGGAACCTCGCCGCGTCATAGGGAAGCTGACAGGAAACAAAGATCACCTTTTTTCCTGCCTTATGCCGCTCTTCGATCACGCGGTCAAACACGGCGGAAGAAAAACCGGCTTCTGTATCAGGATCCAGACTGTCGGCTCCGATCGTTCGGTAAACAAGGATAACATGATCGGCATTCTTTGCCGCTTTCAGGCACTTCTTCTCATTGTCCTGCGTATTTACCATAATGGTGATGTCCGCATCTTTGGGCAGAGCCTCTTTTTCTGTCAGCATTTGCTTTGCCAGTTCACCGGCTCCGGCACGGCCTGCAGCACTGTCCGAAAAGAGGATCAGCGCTTTCTGACCGTCTTCCATTTTGACAGGATAGGCGCCGTCATCATTTTTATATACCGTGACAGCCTGCTCTGCCATTTCCCAGGCGGTCTCTCTGTTCTCTGCTTTTCCGATACCGTTGACCGACGCATTGACAGCTTCCTCTGTCACATTGAAATCTGTCTGATCCAGAAGGCCGTACTTCTGTTTGAGTGTCAGGATCCTGCGAACGGATTCGTCGATCCGGTCCATGCTGATCTTTCCGTCCCTGGCAAGACGGATTGCCATTTCTGTCATTTCGATATTCTTGTCGTACAGGGACATATTCATGATCGTAGGAAGAATCAGCATATCCGCACCTGCATTGATCGTCATGCGGATCGTATCCTCTGTCGAAAAGTTGTCAGTGACCGCCGCCATATCCAGAGCATCCGTCACAACCACTCCTTCAAATCCCATATCCCCGCGCAGAATATCGGTCAGTATGGTATCACTCATCGTGGCAGGCAGATATACCTTCTCTTTTGTTGTTTTGGAGGTATAAGTGTCTGTCTCGATCTTCGGATACTGAATATGCGCAGTCATGACCATATCGGCACCGGCATCAATGGCTTTCTGGAAAGGGACCAGTTCAAATGATTTCAGTTCCTCATAGCTGCTCTGTATGCAGGGAAACCCGGTGTGGCTGTCTGTATCCGTATTGCCATGGCCGGGGAAATGCTTGATCGTAGCGATCATCCCTCCGTCATGAAGTCCTTCTATATAGGCGGTCCCATATTCAGCCACCGTCTGGGGATCATCGCTGAATGCACGGACACCGATGACAGGATTATTGGGATTATTGTTGGTATCCAGCACCGGCGCATAATCGGCATGTACCCCTAGAAGGCCGAGTTCCTCTGCATATATGGAAGCCATCTTTCTGGCGTTTTCCGGATCGCCGGTCGCTGTAAGTGCCATATTTCCCGGGCCGGTAGTGCCATAAGTCATGCGGACAATATATCCGCCTTCCTGATCGGTGGAAACAAGAAGGGGAAGGCCGCCTCCCTCCTGATTCGCCTTCTGCATATCTGCCACAAGGCGGAGCGTCTGTTCCGGATCAGTATAGTTCTGGGCAAACAGGATCGTCCCGCCAAAATGGTATTTGGCAATACACTTTCGGATCTCATCGTTCAGTTCTGTAACGTCTTTCCCTTCTGTATCTCCTGTCGCGTTTTTTACAGAAGCTTTCTTCGTGTCCTTTTCATTTTCCCAAACACGGAAGGAGACGACCATCATCTGTCCGATTTTTTCCTCCAGTGTCATGTTCGACAGAATCTCATCTATACGCGCCGAATCCGCAGCAGCTGCCGTCTCTTTCGATTCTGCCGGAGCACCGGTCTCTCCGGATTCTGCAGCTTCTTTGGCCTGCCCGGTTCCGGCTGTACCTGCAGGCTCAGATGTCATTCCGGCGGTTTCTCCCGGCGCTGTCACCTGCGATCCCGCATTCGTTTCAGCTGTCTCCACGCTCTTTGCTTCATCTGCTAAATCCCCTTTCGCGCCGTTGCTTCCGCACCCTGAAAGAAGGCAGATCAAAATAGATCCTGCTAAGAGGAAGGCTGTCAATTGTCCTGATTTTTTACCGTTCTGCCACCTCATTTTCTTCATGTCCATATCTCCCGCTGAAAGGGCAAGTATCAACTGTTCATCCCACCGCTTATTG
Organism: uncultured Lachnospiraceae bacterium; assembly: GCA_900321785.1. Lineage (GTDB taxonomy): Bacteria > Bacillota > Clostridia > Lachnospirales > Lachnospiraceae > CAG-791. Next base: position 2,481 of record ONXK01000177.1, read on the forward strand.
AAGCAGGGGTATTCCCGCACTGATATAACACTGTTTCCATTATACCATAAACAGCGCCGCACGGACCCATCTGTCCATGCAGCGCTGCATTGTCATTGTATTACCATATAAAATTGGATTTGAGCTGCTCGCCGTTATCGATCAGCAGATCCTGTCCGGTCATGCTGGAGTTCACATTGGTCAGGAAATAGCAGAACTGTGCGATCTCCTCCGCCTGCGCCCACTTATGAAGAAGTGTCTCATCAAGGCACTGCTGCATCAGGACAGGATCATCAATGATATGCTGATTCAGTTCTGTCAGCACACCTCCTGCGGAAATGCTGTTGCAGACAGCACCGTGTTTCGCGATCCGCAGTGCGACGTTTTTCATATATGCAACGATACCGCCTTTGCTGGCCACATAGAGAGGGAACTCGGCGCCATTGGAAGCGCTCGAAGATGCCATAAAAACAATGGCGCGTATATCCGGTGTGACGCCGTACTTTTCCGTCACAGCAATCGTCCCCTTCAGGTTGACATCGATCTCTTTTCCCCTCAGGCCGCCGTCAGCCTCATCTCCATCCAGCTGGATCCCCGCATTATTAACAAGAACCTGTACGCCGCTTATGTCCGGCAGTTCCTTTGTGATATCTGCGATGAGGTGTGTATACCTGTCCGCAAGGATCGTGCTTTCACGAATATCAAATCCGAACACTTCGTGCCCCTCTGCCAGATACTTCAGCGCACAGGCGCGCCCGATCCCGCGGGCGGTTCCGGTGATCAGAACTTTCATTAATCGCTTATCTCCTGTCTGTAAATCATTCGTTATCCGGTCACACCGTGACCAGTTGAGAGATCATCCGTCCTGCTCACTGTAAAGCTCACGAGGGATCATCCGGAGCAGGAATGCAACAAGTACCAGAGAAAGAATCCTGTCCAGATAATCTGTCATAATCTGGACAACAAAAACACTCGCGGTGAGGCCCAGCCCCGCCTTGTTCAGAAGCTGGACGATGATCGTGGAACCGGAAGATGTGATTCCTCCGAAGAGAACAGCTGTGATGATGGAACTGACAATGGTACCGGGAATCGTGATCATGAGCGCGCCGGGGATGATCCTCCACCCCTTCAGTGAAAAATATCTGGCTGCAAGACCCGTTGTCAAACCAAGGATCATACCGACGGGCATATAATACAGAGAGTATATGTCGATGGAAAAACCCATCACCAGTCCATACAGAAGCGGAGGAAGCATTCCGTAGACCGGTCCGTAGAGCATGGCGATCATAATGGTCCCGATACTGTCAAGATAGATCGGCAGATGAAATAAGAGGGCGATGTGGCCGCCGATCACATTCAGTACGATTGCCAGGGCAATCACGCACATTTTTCTGACAGAAATAATATTATTTTCTTTCGCAACTGACGTTGCTGACGCTGTATTGGGTCTGCTCATTGTCTGTCTCCTTCATTCATTTTTCTTCAATTACTTTTCATTTATATTCTCAAATTCAGTGCTGCCAATGTCTGAACCGGTTCTATATCAGGCTGGTTCCGTCAGGCCTTCGCTGCACAAGGTATCCAGAAGATCCGGTTCCTCCTCCATCCTCAGGAGACGAGTAAAAAACAGTGTAAAGAAACGCCGGACATCCACTTCTGTGAGAACAACAGCGTTTGGATCGTGTCTGTAAAAGCGCATGGAGTCCACAATGCTCTGCCCGCACAATAGGCAACGGCCAGGGGATCATTGATGACACAGCCGATCAGGTGCTCCCATTCCCAGTGGAAATCAAAATAGAATTTGGTGATGGCCTGTGTAAAAGCTCCGATCCGGGGATCAAGGCGCTTCATATATTCCAACAGGTTCGGTGTCAGGACGATCCTCCGGGTGACGTCAAGGCCGACCATATGAATTCTCTTCCCCAGTCTGTCCGTCTCTTTATAGACAATAGCGGCAGCATCAGGATCACACCAGTAATTGTATTCCGCGACCGGTGAGCAGTTTCCGTGGCTGCGAAAGCATCCGCCCATGGAAACGATCTCCCTGATTCTTCCGAAAGCTTCCGGATCCTCCATAGCAAGCATGGCAAGATTGGTCATAGGTCCAAGCTCAATAATGCTTACCGACTCCCGGTGAAGGGTCTCACACATGAACTGCAGGGCGGTCTTTTCCTGCCGCTCATATTCCGTCTCGGAGACCTTTGGCAGAAAGCTTTCTCCCAGTCCGTCCGCTCCATGGGTATCGAGGGCATTGACAAAGTCCCGTTTCAGCGGCCTGTCGGCCCCCATGAATACGGGCACATCAAGTCGTTTCATAAATTTCAGGATCTTCAGGGCATTTTCGTACCCCATCTCAACCGGGGCATTTCCGGCAGCGATCCACTTCAAATACATCTTCCATGGACAGGGCAAGCATAATAGCCAGGCTGTCGTCGATCCCGGGGTCACAGTCTATAATTACTTTTTTGGGCATTCCTGTTTCCGTTTCCTGTGTAACTGTTTTCAACATGCAAAAAGCCGCAGGGAACCTGCGGCCTGAATAAACATTCTACCTGTTTTTTATCCTGGGTGGTCCACGACCAGCATCGATACAGAAGATTTCCGCACCGACTACGAAACTGTAACACATTATCCCGGGACATACAAGAATTATTTTCGATACAATGGTTGACAGAATTATTTTCGATACAATGGTTGACAGAATTTTTTCAATACAATGGTGAAAGGGGGGTGAAATCAATCCGCAATTTTCATAGGTTTCCACTTAAGGAAGTCCCCGGAAGTGAGGCTGTAGTGAACGCCGTTCATGGTTCCCAGGATACTGTCATTGAAGCGGGATTCTCCGTGGGAGTGCGCGTAGATGACCTGCCCGACGCCGTATTCCTCCGCCATACGGGTGAAGACACTCTCCGTCTGCAGGATATTGGTCGGCGGGTAGTGGAGAAACATGATATATTTCGTATATCCGTCCGCTCTTGCGGCCTCAAAGGATTTTCTCAGGCGCACGGCTTCCCGCTCCACCAGCTTTTTTGCGTGTGCTTCCTCCTTTTCGTCCCAGTCGATGATCCGCCTGCGGTGGTCCAGATAAAAGGGGCCCTCGAAGGTATAGCCCTTGGTCCCGACGATCGCATAATCCTGATAGACCGCATAATTGTCCTGCAGGAAAAAGAGATCAGGAGAAAACTGTGCATTGAGCTGCGGTGTCTTCCTGGCATCCCAGAACATGTCGTGGTTTCCGCGCAGGAGAATTTTTCTGCCCGGAAGATTCCTGATATATTGCAGGTCCTGCTCACACTGTGCCAGGTTTTTGCCCCAGCTGTGATCCCCCACCAGGACAAGTGTATCCTCCGGGCGGATCATCTTTTCACAGTTTTTACGGAACTTCTCCTCATGGTTTTTCCAGACCCGGCCATAGAGCTGTCCGGGCGCCTTGAGTTCCGACTGAAAATGCAGGTGCAGATCGCCGATTGCGTACAGACTCATGTTTACCTCTGCTGTTTCTTTTTATATTGAACCATCTCAGTTATAGATAGAAGCGCTCCGAATTAAAGATCGAAGCGCTCCGCATTTAAGATCGAAGCGCTCCGCATCAGGCGCCTTGCAGCTGTCAATGATCTTTCAGTAAAAATTTCAGAACGACCGGATTATGATCTGTGTATCGGAACTTCTCATCAACATTCTGCACGTAAGTGCATTCAATATTGTCCGACACGATGAATCCATCCAGAATGACCACGAAGCTGTCTTCGGAATAAGGAATATCCGTGTTGCGTGTGGATGGCACCATTTCCTCTGCATAGTCTGTGACTTTGGCAAAACCCTCCGGAATGATCTCGTCCGGGAAGGGGGCGCACCAGCTGAAAGACTCCTCTGAGCCCGGATTAAAAGACTCGATGGAATCACCTGTAAAATCGTGGTTGAAGTCGCCGGCGCAGAGGACATAGTTGCCCTTTTCGTACTCACTTCGCATGTCCTCAAACAGCATCTGCAGCTGGGAATTGCCCTGGGAGGCATCCGTTCCATAGGCGGACAGATGCGTGTTAAAAACCACCAGTTCTCTGCCGTTTTCGACAGGGATCCTTGAATAGTTGTAGCAGCGGTCCAGATCCAGGAACTTTTTGAAACCGGTCGCAATGGGCAGGCTTCTGCGGAGAGAAGATGTAATGTTCATTCTGCTCTGGGTCAGAAGCCCGGAGTTGGATTTGCCGTGAGGCTTGTTCAGGGGGTACATCAGATAAGCGGAGTGGTAATTGGGTGCAAAGACACTGTCCCAGTCCCCTGTCTGATCGAAGGCGCTGCGGATGATCTCCTTCTCATCCACATGCCAGCTTCGGGTGGAATCCGTGTCCACTTCCTGAAACAGAACAAGGTCAGGTTCAAAAGAGAGGGCCGCCTGTGAAGTGCCGTTTACACATTCGAGCACACTTTCCCTGGAGCGGGCACGGCTCTCCTTTCCGCCGTCCATGAAAAAAGTGAAATCCGCAGTATAGGCCCCGAAGCCGATATTGTAGGAAACCGCCGTATATTCTTTCCCGGTCTTTGCCGGCTCCTGTGCATTTCCTTCCACGGTCAGGTCAACCTTGTCCTCGATCCGGCTGTAAGTCAGAAAAACATAGGCCACGTATCCGCCGACGATCAATAAAGCCACGATCAGTAAGAGTAATATGATTTTCCACCAGACAAATTTCTGACTGCTCATTTTGCGCTCCTCTTGCATTTTCTGTTGATATCCTGTTCATCATCTCACTCCTGCCGGATGAAACATGCCATCCTTCTCATCAGCAGATTTTTCCCTCGGCTTTTTCCTCAAGAACGCGGATGGCATGATAGGCAAAAGTCGTGTAAGGCACTTCAATACCGACAGCATCCGCCTTTCTCATCAGAGCACCTGCAAACATATCAATCTCCGTGGGGCGGCCTGCATCGATATCCTGAAGCGTGGAAAAGCGGGCATCCGGCCTGACACGGCCATGCTTGTTCTCTTCATACTCTATGGTGATTCCGTAGGCAGCTGCCACGCGGATTGCCTCATCAAAAAGCTGATCATGGATAAAGCGCACATGCGGACTGTCGATATAGGCCTCAAACCCGACATTCAAAATCGCCTGCGGCAGATTATTGCTGATATTCAGGGCAAATTTCTGCCACTGCTCGGTATAAATATCCGGAGAGAAGCGGTGGGCAATTCCGGCCTTTGTCAGAAGTCTGTCCAGCGCATCTGCCTGCGCTGTTTTTTCAGGCGTATTTTTATCTCCGAAAATAAGTCCTTTTGCATCAAGATTATAATCAATCGTATTACCCACTCTGGTGGACTGGACAAACATGAAGGCATTGAGCAGGTGTTCCTCTCCTATCACTTCCGCCAATGTCTCTTCACTGTCAATGCCGTTGAGGGCACTGACGACCACTGTGTGGGGCGCTGTCATGAGCTTGACGCTGTCCAGTATCTCATGGAAGCCATTATATTTGGTTGTGATCAGGATCAGATCCGCCCCTGTCGCCTCCTCCGGCGTACACACATGAGGAAAAACCTGCTCTCCATTGATCACAAGGCCTTTTTCGCGGAGCCGCTCTGCCCGCTCTCCCTCTGCGATGACGCAGAAGTTATTCCCTAATACGTTTGAAAGTCCTCTGATAAAGAAGGCGCCGACAGCACCGGCACCGATCAGCGCAACTGTTCTGAATTCCATAC
>ONXK01000148.1 GCA_900321785.1 uncultured Lachnospiraceae bacterium
TCCTGTGAAAAGACCAGTCCGCCAAAGCCCGCAGGTGTATCCGGGATCATCTCTGCGGCGGCCAGCTGCCAGCGGTCAGTTTCGTGATCCGCCTGATCCGCCTCCGCCTTTTGGCCGCTTTCGACCATCCCGGATATTCCTTTCGATTCATCTGCTTCGGATGCACCTTTCGGCTGGCCTGTTTCGGATGTTCCTGTCAGTCCATCTGTTTCTGATGTTCCTGTCAGTCCATCTGCTTCGGATCTTCCTGTCGGTCCATCTGTTTCGGATGTCTCTGTCGTCTCAGCCGCTCCGGCTCCCTTTCCGTTGTTTTTATTCAGTTTCATGTTCACCGCTGTGCAGGCGATCAGGATCAATGTCATCAGCAGGATCACCGGCATGGCAGAGTTCATTCTTCTTTTCATAAAGCTCCCGTACAGTGCATCTGCAGTTCCGCGTCCAGGGGGACCTGCCTGAAAACAGTTTTCCCGTCCGCCGAATGCTCCAGGAAATTGGTATGTGTAAAGCCGCTGTCCAGCGCTGTCCGGACTGCTGTCTCAAAGCCCCCGTTCAGCAGGTCTTTGTGATGGGCATCCGAATTGATCAGAATCTCTCCGCCCATTTCCTTCAGCTTTCCGAGCAGGAAGCGGTTGGGATACAGCTCCGCCTTCCTTCCGCGGTTGACGGCGCCGCAATTGATCTCGAAAGGCACTCCCTCAGAGACAAGATATTCCATCGCCTCCAGCGCCGGCTTATAATAGCGTGGATCCGACTCATCCAAAAAGTGCAGATCGTCGTTGAAACGTGTGATCAGGTCAAAATGGCCGGCGAAGGTACAGTGCAGTCTGTCATAGACCTCTGCCTCCAGCTCATAATAGGCCCTGGCCAGACGGTAATAATCTCCGTCAAAATACCTCTCACATCCTTTGGTCAGGCGCTCCGCACTATCATCGACCGCAATGAGTGTCCCGTCGCCCGCCTCCACATAATGTACGGATCCGATCAGGTATTCCATCTGCCTCAGAAGCGCCGCCTCTTCGTCTCCCTGCGGCGTATACAGCAGATCCAGTTCCACACCGCGCAGGATCTCCATCCGTCCCCTGTACAGGTCCTGAAGCCTCCCGATCTCCGCATTATAGGCTGCAAGATCCATCCGGATTTCGGAGTCCATATGTCCGGAGAACCCAAGATGCGTAAATCCCAGTTCCATGGCTTTTTCCGCCATCTCCCGGGCCGTGTTCTCCCCGTCGCAGAAAACCGTATGTGTGTGAAAATTTCCACTGAGCATAAAAACTGCCTTTCTCTGCCTTTCGCCACCGTTGAGTCACCGGGGACGGTTCTGATCGTCCCCTTTCTGTTTACATTTTCTTATCTCGCCGGCAGAAGGCCGGGTCTGCGGTGCTCCGCATCATATTTTTTCAGATGATACAATATACAATTATAAAAACTATGCTATGATGTAAATATCAAAAGCCGGTTGAAGAAACTTATTCAGGTGCAGAAAGGAATCTCAGAAAGGAACCGTTTTGAAAAAATACAGTCAGCATTATCTCAGCACAACTTTTTCCCTTGCTCTTGCCGCTGTCGTTGCAGTCTCTGCCGCAGGCTGCACAGGCAATGCAGAAAAGAATTCCGGGAATGCAGCAGCTCCGTCTACGGCATCCGCCGCAGCAACAATAACTGCGCATATTCCGGCAGGTTCCTCTGCTGGTCAGGACAGTGTAAGCATCGGCGCATCCATCAGGGAAGACACAGCCGGCACTGCAGCCACTGCTTCCGCAGACTCCGCAGGCACCTTATCCGGCACCGCCGAAAACATCAAAGATGAAACGGCCTCTTCCTCCCTTACTGCCGGCAGTAATGCCACTCCCCCTGATTCTGTCGAAAGCGGAAATGAAACTGCCGCCATGGGGATCACAGCGGGCAAAACCGCCGGAATCGGCGGCCCGGGCGCTTCCCTTAAGGAGTCTGACCTCATGGAAGCTCTCACGGAATGCACAGGCTGGGGAACATCCGCAGGCAGTTCTCTTCGCGCCGCAACCGCGGCCGTCCTGCTCCTTCAGTGGGCAAATGATACAGATGCCGGAAATGTGGATACGGCGCTTCTGACTTCCACGATCAGGGAAAAAACCGGAGAACTCTCCGATACACAGCTCCAGGACCTCAAGGACAACTGGTCCACCATCTCTTTTGATGCGGACCAGATCCTGAATAATCTGGAGGAGATCCGCGTCCTCACTGAAGACGCCGGCTGCGCCGAAGCCGCCAAAGACGCCGCCTCTCACAAAAATGCCGCCGCAAACTGGAAGGCCGTCTCACAGGCTCTCGACAATATCCTGAAATAAAAAACATCATCAATACTTGTTGATATGGACTTTATTGAAGGGCAGACTCTCCGGCGTTCTTGCAGGAAGCTCCTCATCCGGCATTCCCAGAGAAAGGATCGCCAGCAGACGGCTTTCGGAAGGGAACTGGAGAATCCTGCGCAGGAAATCTTCCGTGGTCTCCCCGTCGACAGCCTCACGGTCCCGTCCCTGGATCCAGCAGCTGCCGACGCCCAGAGCGGATGCCATCAGATGCATATTTGCCATGACTACGCTGCAGTCCTCGATCCAGACATCGGAGCGTTCCTCATCTCCTACGACAACAATGGCGGCGTCTGCCCCCGCCAGCATGCGGGAGGACCCCTTCAGGCGGCAGCCGGACATCTCGATCAGCTTATCTTTGTCTCTGACTACGATCAGGTCCCAGGGACGTATCGCGCGGCTCGATGCCGATGAAAGCCCTGCCATGATGATCGTATTCAGCTTTTCCATCGGAACCGCTTCTCCCGTGTAACTGCGGACACTGCGCCTGTTCAAAAAAGTTTCCATCATCTGTTCGTTCATATCCGGTTAGAACCTCCTGTCTGCAAATATGCTTCATCGCGGGATTGTACCCACGATGAAACAAGTTTCGTTTTTTTTGCGCGCGTATCCCACGTCTGAAGTCACGGGTATTGCGCGATGAAGAATAAATATCATTTCCACTGCTCACGGCCTTCAGTTTTTGCAGGGATTATATCCCATCTCGTCCTCACGGCATGCAGTTCTTGCAGGGATCATATCCCATCTCGATCAGTTCTTCTCTTGTGCCGTCCCAGCCCTGCATATTCTTTTTGCTCATCTTCTTTACGGATTCACAGCCTGGCAGGTGAAACTTCCGCGAACTGACATTGATAATGTATTTCCAGTCGCCGACAGTACCTTTCGTTTCCCCGGCAGCATCTCCGGCTATCCCGGCAGCTCCCCTGGTTTCCCCAGTCGGATCCCCGGTTTCTCCTGCTGAATCCCCGGTTTCCCCGGCTGAATCCCCGGTTTCCCCGGCTGAATCCCCGGTTTTCCCTGCTGAATCCAGCGTTTCCACTGCTTCGTCAGACCCGTGAAAAGCCGGGCCGGTGCTTTCTCCTGTCGCGTAATCGATCGTGATGCCGGGCTGGACGTTGTAACAAAAGGCGCAGAACTGTACCAGGGGATCTTCTATGGATCTGGCCTCCATCAGGACGCCGGCGGCGAGAAGATTGGTCTCTGTGAAGACCGGTGTGACACGGTAGAGGACGTGATTTCCGGTTCCGGTAACATAGGCAAGGACAGAGTCTTCATAGGGAAGCATGCCCTCCACATTCAGGTACCTGGTCCCTGTGATCAGGTTTTTTTCATTGGCATCCTGTCCCGTGAGCTGAAATCCGATCAGATGGCAGCGATTGTACAGATAATTTCCGTCAATGCCGTCATATTTTACGGTATGCCAGCCGGTCGGTTTTACCGCGCTGATACTGCCCCGCTCTGTCTGCGGCAGCGTCTCCGGCCCCACGAGCGCACATGCGCCCGTGCAGCGTCCCAGTTCATCCAGCTCACCATAAATCTGCAGATTTCCCGGCGGCAGATCCGGCAGGTCTTTCACCATCCCGACAGCGGCCTTCATCTGTGCCTCATCAAAAAACGGCACATCTCCGTTGACGTCCGCCCAGACCGTTCCCGCATATGGCGGAACTTCTGACAGATCAAAAGCATGTGGAAGGCCCGGGACGGGGAGCCGGTTTTCCGCAGTGCTGTCTTCTCCTTCGCTGTCTTCTACGTTGTCTTCTGCCTTCTCTTCCTTCGCCTGCACTTCCGCCGCGGAGACTACTGTCTCCACTGCTTCTGCCTCACCCGCATGCTCTGATCCCTGTCCCTGCAAAGGACCGCATCCCGATGTCAGAATAACAACTGCCAAAGCGGCTGCAAGCAGGGAGATCCCCCTGCGGTGGGCGCTCTCTATCCGTCTCATCTGTTATGCCTTTCAGATCATTTCTCTTCAGACTCCTGCAGGTCCCGCGCAAAAAAGAACTCTGATAATTCCGGGTACCTGTTGATGACAACTTCATTATACCATGTATATCCCTCTGCCATAAAGACACCAGTAACGCTGCGCAAAATAACGAGAATTAAAATAGTAAATGCTACTATCAGGTCGAGCAGTTGCGTTTACCTTCGCACAAACTGCATTTAATCTTTCATACGCCTGCTTCTGCTTTTCCTGTGAGATAGCTACAACCCCTTTTTATAGAGGTGCACCCTGCGTCCCCCCGGACGCATGGCAGGCTTTTTGGAGAGGCCTGGGTCCGGGGCAGAGCCCCGCAGCCAGACATGCCTGATTGCAACAGCAAGCTGATACGGTCTTCCCGCGTACAATAGATGTGCGAAACCGGAAAATATATCAACTCATGCAGGCTTCCCGGTTTCGGCACGAAATATCCACGCGGGAAGGATGTGTCTGTCAAGGGGATCGTGGAATAACCGCAGCACCGCACTTTTGTGCGGTGCAAGGATTATGCCGCGAA
>ONXK01000179.1 GCA_900321785.1 uncultured Lachnospiraceae bacterium
ATCTTTTCAGACGCTTCACATCCCGTTATTCCGATCCCTGCTGTCACCAGACTGACAAGGAGCATAATGATCATAAAACCCTTCTTTTGCATACGTGTACCCTTTCCCCGGAAAATAATCCGGTATAGTTGTTATAGTTCAGGCCCTCCTGAAACGCAAGGTGTTTTTCACAACAATGCGAAGCTTTGTTTTCATCTGTAACATTTTCTCTGGTTGTATCTGTGATCCGGGGGGAAAGAAGTCTCACTCTCTCCCTGTCCATGGTATAATTAAAACAGTTGAATCAGAATTGTTACAGGCAAAGAAGGAGAATATATATGAGTCAGATTGCAGAACAGAAATGCCCCGCCTGCGGTGCACCTCTAAGATTTGACCCCGCATCCGGAAAACTGGTATGTGATTATTGTGGAACTGTAGTGGATCTACAGGCAGAGGCTGCGGAACCGGCATGGAAGCCCTCGCAGGATCCATCTCAGGAACCTTCTCAGAAGCCCTCGCAGAAGCCTTCACAAAAGGCCTCACAGAAGCCCTCTCAGAAACGGCCTGCACAGGGTGGAGCAAAGCCGTCCGGATCTGCTAGCGCGGCCGGACAGGCAGGCGGTTCAGCCGCTCCGGGATCTGCCGGCTCTGCTGCCGGATCCGGTGAATCATCTCAGGCAGGCAGTCCAGCCCCCTTAAACCAGGAGCAGATGGCGCTCACCTGTCCCTATTGCGGCAACAATATCGTCCTGACCGAGAAGGTTTCCGGAAAGCTCCGGCCGGACGGTGTAATTCCCTTCCGGATCCCGGCAAAGGACCTGCCGAAGGCGATGAACAATTATTATAAGGACAAAAAGCTTCTGCCCAGGCATTTCTTCTCGGAGAGTACAATGAGTAAAGTGACCGGCGTGTATGTCCCTTTCTGGGTATTCTCCGGGGATGTGGACGGCACGCTCCATTATAAAGCCCAGACATCTTCCTCTTCCCGGCACGGCGACTATATCATCACCCAGACCAACCATTATCAGCTGGTGCGGGAGGCGGCACTGTCCTTCGATCGTCTCCCGGTCGATGCCAGCGGCAAGATCGAGGACCGGCTGATGGATTCGCTTGAGCCCTTCCATATGTCCGAGATGCAGCCCTTTGACATGCGGTATCTGGCCGGCTTCACAGCAGACCGGTTCGATCAGAAAAAGGCCGATATGTCGGAACGCGCTTCAAAACGGATGAAGTCCACTACCCACGATCTCGTCAACGCCCAGGCAGCAGCCGGCTATGGGTCCGTGACCTATACCGGCGGCAGACTCAACGCAAAGCTGGACGCGAAATACATTCTTTTTCCTGTCTATATGTTTGACATCTCCCACGCCGGAAAAAAATACCATTTCGCGGTAAACGGACAGACCGGCAAGGTCGTGGGCGATCTGCCGACGGACAGCAGCGTAAGCACGCTCTATTTCCTGAAGCGCGTCCTGATCGTTGGCGGCAGCCTGTTTGCCTTCTCCGTTCTCAAATATATGCTGGGAATGTGACAGGCCGGTTTCCGGCAGATATGGCTGCCGCATCTACAGTCCTGTGCGGAGACTTGCGGCGCTTCGACGCAAACCTCTGGAGCGAAAAATATTGCATCGGCAATATTTTTCACTCTCTCATAAATGGAGATAACATGATGAAAAAGATGAACGCGAATAGATTGAACCGAAAAAGAATCCGGCACGTATTGTTATCCGCCCTGTCGTCCGGCTTTCTGGCATTCTCTGTGCTGTCCGCGGCCAGTCTGAGCCTCTCTGTGCCTTCTGCGGCAAGCCCGGGTCTCACTATTCTATCTGCTTTCGACCAGAATCTCTTTTCACCTGTCCAGGTATATGCCTCTGAAGCATCAGGAGATGCGCCGGATGGAACGTCCGGGGGAAACTCAGAAGGGACTTCTGAAGGATCGAATGCATCAGACGGATCTGGAATGTACAGCAAGGATTATTACAGAGCAGTCGATACATCCGGACAGCTCTCGGATTCCGAGCAGCAGGCCCTGGACAGACACTGCATCGAATTTATGGAGGCCAATCACGCAGACCTGTCCCTCCTTGCGGTAACGTCTGATGTCTATAAGGGTGCCACTCTGTCCGAACTTGCACGCGGTTATTATGAGGACTGCGGCTTCGGCTACGGCCCGGGCAAAGACGGTTTCCAGGTCGTCTGGGATATGGATACAGACGAGGTCCTGATCGAGGCATATGGCTCTGCACAGGACCTGATCCCGCAGGATTATCTGAACCATGTCGCCGAAGAAGTCACAAAATTCAGAGAGAACTACGGTATATATGGTCCCTTGTATGCGAGCACGCGCTACCTGTCCAATTATCTGAGCGGAAGCGGCAGTTCCTTCGGATCTTCCGGCGCGGATGGTGCGGCCGGTGGATCTGGCGCGGATGGTGCGGCCGGTGAAGCTGGCGCGGCCGGTGGAGCTGGCGCGGATGGTGCGGCCGGTGAAGCTGGCGCGGCCGGTGGAGCTGGCGCGGATGGCGCGGCCGGTGGAGAAGCTGCAGATGCAGAAACCGGCGGCAAGGGGTCCGGAAACACGTCTGATTCCAATGCAGCTGTTGCAGCCGGCCAGTCCGGTGAAGAGACTGCCCAGGCTGCGGCGGCGGATGCCCGGCAGGTGCGGTCGGCAGACGGAGAAGGCAGTGACGACCTGCAGCTCCTGTCTCCCGGCGAGGCACCGGAAGAGTTCTCCCTGGAAGCAGATCATGAGATCCTTCCGGATGGGCAGAAGCCGGACGCTTCCCTCCGGGTCGGTGAGGGCTCCGATATGCCCGCCTGGTACCCGAAGGATACAAATACTTTTCCTTTTTATCATGACGCAGATGCACCGCGCGTTGTGGATCAGGCAGATATTTTTACGGATGAGGAAGAGGCTCAGATGGAGAAGCGCCTTGCGCAGCTTCGCGGCCAGCTTTCCAAAGACATCGTCATTTTCACGGATCTATCGACCCACGGGCTCTCCCACACTGCCTACGCGGATGATTTCTTTGATTACAACGGCTACGGGATCGGAGAAGATTTTGAAGGTGTCTGCCTGATGGTATGCATGGATCCCGATGACCGCGGCTGGTGGACTTCCTGCTCCGGACCTGTGACCATGGGCCTGTATACGGAGACCGTCGCAAACCAGATCGACGACCTCCTCTACGAATATATGGTGGCCGGCGATTACGGCGAGGGCGTGGCAGACTGGATCGAAAATTTCCGCAGGCTCTATACGACGGGATCCCCTTACTCCGAAGAGTGGGCGCTCCTGTCAAAAGACTCCTTTGAGCGCTTCCACGATGAATCCGCCCCCCGGGTCATCGATGACGCCAATATCCTGACTACCGGAGAGATCGAACAGCTGACTGCCAAGGCAGCTTCTCTCGCGGAAAAATACGATGTCGACGTCGTGGTCCACACGGTTCTCAATGAAGGTATCCTGGACAGGGACGAATACGGAGACCTCTTCTGCTATTTCAACGGCTACGGCTACGGGGATAATTATGACAGTATCTGCCTGACGATCTTCAAGCGTCCCAACTATTCCGGCGAGGTTAAGGTCAATGCCTCCGGAAAGGGGCTCGATAAGCTGTCCGACGTCAACCGCAGCCGCCTGGAAGGCCGATGCGAAGATATAGTTCTGGGAAGAGACTACTATACTGCCGCAGACCAGTGGCTTGACCAGACCGGGCACATGCTCCGGACTGGCCGGGCTCCGCGCTCTGCAATCTCCTGGCATTTTTTCACTGCGATCGAATTTCTCATCGGAATCATCTTCGGCGGCGTCTCGCTCAGCCGTGCCAAGGCCCGGATGGCAACCCCCGAAATCAGGGAAAATGCGGATGCCTATCTGGTACCGGGAAGTCTCCATGTGAGAAAGGTCGCGGACGATCTCGTTGATAAAACGGTCAGCAGGACCTATTCTCCCCCGCCCAAAGAGACCCGGTCCTCCGGCGGCTCTTCATCGAGCGGGCGGTCCTCCTATTCAAGTTCCCACCACAGCTCCTCCGGGCGTACCCATTCAGGTTCCGGCCGGCGCTTTTAAGTGTTTTTTACTGAAATGAGTGGTTTTACTGAAATGTCTTGTATAACCGTATATATTCCACCTGTAGGGTTGGACCGCTTTGCGGTCCAACTCCGCCCATCCCGCTTGTCATGACAATGGATGAAACAGCCCGCGGAGAGACAAATCATGCGATCAGAACACCGATCAGGATCAGCAGGATGATCTGCATTGCGGCATTAAATGAGTACTGAAAAACAGCAAGCATATATAATATATTCTCCGCAAATATCAAGGGGATGGTTCTTTAGGATTCATAAAAAGAGAATCAAAGAACCATCCCCGATTATTATTGTAAGGACTGAATGATATGATGTCAGGGCCAAAATCTGATGTAGATGAGCCCTGTTCTTTCATCCGCCGCTTAGGACCGTCCCCGGCGGCTCATCAGCTATGGATTTTTGAGTCAGGCAGAACCGTCTCCGGTGACTCTGGGTTTTTGAGTCAGGCAGATACGTCCCCCGTGACTCACGCCTTGGTGCGATTGCGGTTGAAGTTGATCAGGCAGCCGGCCTTGACGATCTCGCGCTCGTTCTCAGTCATATCCTGGATGTAGAGATCGATCTGCTCTGCCTTGCCGTCC
>ONXK01000182.1 GCA_900321785.1 uncultured Lachnospiraceae bacterium
CCCATGGAGTCCACGACCTACAAGTTTGCCAAGTGCCTGCAGAAGCGCTTCGGCATCATCAAGGGCGTCACGGACAAAAACTACATCACCAACAGCTACCATGTTCACGTGACCGAGGAGATCGACGCTTTCCACAAGCTGAAATTTGAGGCAGATTTCCAGAAGCTGTCCCCCGGCGGCGCCATCAGCTACGTCGAGGTTCCCAACATGCAGAACAACATTCCCGCTGTTCTGGCTGTTATGAAGTATATTTATGACAACATCATGTACGCCGAGCTCAACACCAAGAGCGACTACTGTGAGTGCTGCGGCTATGACGGCGAGATCATGGTCGTCGAGGACGACGCCGGCAAGCTGGTCTGGGAGTGCCCTGTCTGCGGCAACCGCGACCAGTCCCGCATGAGCGTTGCCCGCCGTACCTGCGGTTACATCGGCACCCAGTTCTGGAACCAGGGCCGTACCCAGGAGATCCGCGAGCGCGTGCTGCATCTGTAAAAAACACATATAAAAACAACATGCGCAGTTGATTTGAAATGAAAAGACTTCCGTCCGGGTGCATGCCCATGGGCGGGAGTTTTTTTAAGAGGAGATGTCAAATGAGAGAGAGCAGGGAATTTTTTATTCCGGATGACGGGATACAGATTCATCTGAAACTAAATTTCCCGCAGAATCCGAGCGGGGAGAAAATGCCTCTAATGATCCTGGTCCACGGTTTTACGGGAGACATGGAGGAGACCCACATACGTGCGGTCCAGCGCACGGCCAACGAAGAGGGCTTCGCCGTCCTGCGGGCAGAGATGTACGGCCACGGCAAGTCCGGCGGGGCCTTCGGCGATCATACGCTCATGAAATGGATCAGTAACATCCTGACTGTGATCGACTATGCCCGTACACTGGACTTTGTCTCGGATCTCTACCTCTGCGGCCACTCCCAGGGGGGCCTGCTGACCATGCTGGCAGGCGCCATGGAGAGAGACCGTCTCAAAGCCATCCTGCCCCTGTCGCCCGCCTCTATGATCCCGGAAATCGCCAGACATGGAGAGATTCTGGGCGTGCCCTTTGATCCCGACCACATCCCGGCGGAAGTGGAGGCGGGAAAGGGCCTGACGCTCCGGGAAAATTATATCCGTGTTGCCCAGCTGATCGACGTGGATCTTGCCATTGCCCGCTACAAGGGACCTGTCCTGATCGTACACGGGACCGGCGATGAATCCGTGCCTTTTCATTACTCCGAAGAAGTCGCCGCCAAATATGCCAATGCGAAGCTGGTTCCCATTCCCGGAGATACCCACTGCTATGATCTGCACCTGGACCAGGTGACAGAAGCGGTCCGCTCCTTCCTCAGAGAGATCAGGTAAAAAAGCAAAAGACGCCGCCCTTTCCGGGCGGCGTCTTTACATTTTCGGCCTTCCGTGTCTTATTTACATTTTTTGTCGATGCGGCCTGTTCAGTTTTCTTTTCCTTCTTTCTTACCTTCTTCATCCTCTTCAGGAATCACCGGTCCTCTTGTACTGCCGGGTTTGCCGGACAAAAGGGACCCTATCAGGTCTCCCGCCATGGATGATACATCATTTTTGCCGGTCAGAAGAGAACCGAACAGCTCAAGGACGTTCCCTTCCCCTTTGAGCAGATTCATGGCAGCTTTTTTGGTGCTGCTGTCGGCCTTCCGATATAATTCGACCAGTTTTTTCTCATTTGCGGTGAGAACAAGAGACTTGGAGGAAGAGGCGGAAGTCTTTTTATTTCCGGCTGTCTTGCCAGCGGAAGAGGCCTTGGCACCTGTCGCTGCATCCAGAAGGGATTTCTGCGTCACGCCCAGAACCCCGGCCATCTTTTTGAGGATATCCTGTGCAGGCTCCTTTTCTCCGCGTTCGATCTTACTGACATCGGAGGAAGTGATGCCGGATACCTTTTCCGCGAGAGCGGCCTGTGTCAGCCCTTTTGCAGTGCGCGCTTCTTTTATCAGATTTCCGAGTTTTTTGGACACGATATTCTCCGTTCCGGAGCGCTCCTCGCGACGAGCAGGGCTGTCTGCGGCGCTCCGGTGCAAACAGCCTGGTGAAAAAATGCAAAAAACAGATACGTATATTTTACCATTTAATGCAGAGAAATTGAAGGCGGCGGACACTTGCTCTCTGCACTTACCGGATGCAGAATTCCTGTCAAATGTTAGAAGAAGCAAACCTTTTTTCTGTGATAAGATAATAATGTCTTCGGACTTAAGTTATTGTAAACAATTGCAGGCAGCGCCGCTGCCGGACTTTTCCCTCCCGCAGAGGGAAGGGCGGCTCAGGCGGAAAGAGAGGAATTATATGAACGAAAACTTCACCAAAAGAAATGCGCTTCTGGCACAGAAGGTCATCAAGGGACTGGAGTCCCGCCAGATGACCGGCTACTATGCCGCGGATAAGGAAGAAGCCCTCAGCATCGCCCTTTCCCTGATTCCCGAGGGAAGTACAGTCACCATGGGCGGAGCCACGAGCGCTCACGAAATCGGCCTGCCGCAGAACCTGGCGGATGGAAATTATCACTTTATCGATCGTGACAAAATAGACGATAAACGGGCAGCCATGCTTGCCGCATACGATGCGGATTATTTCCTTTCCAGTGCCAATGCCATGACGGAGGACGGCGTGATCGTCAATATCGACGGCAACGCAAACCGTGTTTCCGCCATTGCCCAGGGACCTAAGCATGTTATTTTTATTGTCGGTATGAACAAGATCTGCAAGGACGTGGACCACGCTCTGAAACGTGCGCGCAATGTAGCAGCGCCTGTCAATGCCCAGCGTTTCGGTCTGAACACACCCTGCGCAAAGACAGGATCCTGCATGGACTGCAAGTCACCTGACACGATCTGCTGTCAGTTCCTGATCACACGCTACTCCAAACATCCCGGCCGTATCCACGTCATTCTGGTCAATGAATGTCTTGGTTTCTAAAGGGACATAAAAGACGGCTCCGAAGACTGGCATATGGCGCCAGGATTCGGAGCCGTCTCTTTTTTTGACCATGATACGGCTGCTCCTTTTTTGCAGCAGCGCCGTTGCAAAAAGCGCGTACAGACCGGGGCGCTGAGAGCGATTCCGGCGCGCAAGTCCGCGACGAACTATCTGTCGTCGGTCCTGCTCTTGCAGTCAAAGGTCACATAGGGAGGATTCTTGCCGGCTTCTTTCTCGGGCAGGTAGCGATTCCAGAAGTCGTCGAAGAGACGGAAGATTTCCTTGTGCTTTGCGACGATGATAAAGACTGTGATCAGTACGTAGAGGGCGGAGAGGATATCCGTGAAGGCCCATAGGGCGTCCGCCTCGATGTTGTAAAAGATGACGCAGGGGAGCATGTAGTAGATCATGTAGATGGGCATCATCCTGCGGTTTCGCTCGGTGTCACCGAAGGCGTAGTTGACGGATTTCTCACAGGTGTAGTACATCCCTATGATGGTGGTCCAGGCGAAGACCGCGATGGCAATGGCGGTGAGCTTGCCGCCGATGGCGCCGTAGGCGTTGGTGAAGGCTACAGTGGTCAGGGCGCCGCTGGTCGCGTCACTGGTCGTGTAGGAGCCTGTCATGATGATGGTGAAGGCTGTGATGGAGCAGATGATAAAGGTGTCGATGAAGACTTCGCCCCATCCCCAGAGGGACTGGCGGACAGGATGATCGGTCTGGGCGGAGGCGTGGGCGATCATTCCGTAACCGGTGCCTGCGTCGTTGGAGTAGATGCCGCGGGCGACGCCGTACTGGATGGCGTCGCGGACAGTGGCTCCCGCAAAACCGCCGACAGCGGCCGTGGGGCTGAAGGCGCTCCTGAAGATCAGGGCGACGACAGCCGGAATGTGCTGGAAATTCAGGATCAGAACGCCCAGGCCCATGATGATATAGAGGACTGCCATGATCGGCACGGCGCGGGACATGACATCCGAGATCCGGCGAAGGCCTCCCCAGATGGTCACCAGGCAGGTGATGCCGATGATGATGACTGAGATCAGAGGATTGATGCCGAAGGCCTCGCTCATGGAACTGGTCACGGCTTCGGTC
>ONXK01000205.1:0-3346 GCA_900321785.1 uncultured Lachnospiraceae bacterium
CGCAGAAGCTCCAACGTGAACGTCTACCGTATGGACGGTTATTCCGATTATTTTTACGGATATATGCTTCCGGCCACAGGCTACTGCCGCTATTTCAAAGTCCAGGCCTACCGCGGCGGACTTCTCCTGATCCTGCCTACGATGGAAAAACCGGATCAGATCGAGGAATTTGTCGACCAGCCCAGTCTCTTCGAGCAGCTGATGCTCTCTACAAAGTGGGGAAATCTGGTCAACATCAGCACAGTGGGAGACCTGAACGAACAGATCTGCAGCGGCAGCATCAGTGACATGATCCTGGTGCAGGAAGCTTTGCAGGAGCGCAGGATCGGTGAGATCGCCCAGACCATCCATGACAGAGGCTCGATCCGCTTTGTTCTCGTTGCGGGTCCCAGTTCCTCCGGCAAGACGACTTTTTCCCATCGACTGGCCATACAGCTCAAGTCCTTCGGACTCAAGCCTCATATCATCTCCATGGATGATTACTTTGTAAACAGGGACCGCACACCCGTGGACATTGACGGAAACTACAACTTTGACGTGATCGAAGCCCTTGACCTGGAACTTTTCAACAGCGATATGGTCGATCTTCTTAACGGGGAGACCATTGAGATGCCTCATTTCGATTTTAAGTCCGGCCGAAGAGTCTACAAAGGCGACTTTTTGAAATTTGAGGAGAATGACATCCTCATTATTGAGGGAATCCACGGACTCAATCCCGTCACTACGGAGCAGCTTCCTGATGAAAACAAGTTCAAGATCTACATCAGCGCGCTCACAAGTCTCAACATCGATGAGCACAACCGCATTCCTTCTACGGATGCACGCCTGCTCCGCCGCATGGTCAGAGACGCAAGACTTCGTTCCAATACAGCCCAGGATACCCTGCGCACGTGGAAAAAGGTCCGGGACGGCGAAGAACAGTATATCTTCCCCTTCCAGGAGAGTGCCGACGCTGTCTTCAACTCAGTCCTGATCTATGAACTTGCGGTCATCAAGCAGTTTGCCGAGCCCCTTCTCCTGGGCGTCCGTACAAATGAGCCGGAGTACTATGAAGCCAAGCGCCTCATCAAGTTCCTGGACTACTTCGTCGGCATTGACCCGACACCCGTCCCCGGCAACTCCCTCTGCAGAGAGTTTGTCGGCGGCGGTATCTTCCCCGTGTAACAAGGGGACAGATACAAGGGGACGGTCCTTTTGTTCGCGGCGTGCAGGACTCGCAGGCGAGTCTTGCATTATTTCCTGACGATTTGACAAAAAACGTCCGGAAGACTATATTCTTATGGATAAGCAGAGCGGGTGATCGCGGTCCGGAGTATTCCGGACTGAGGAAAGTCCGGGCTTCACAGGGCAGGATGCCGGATAACGTCCGGTGGAGGTGACTCCCAGGCCAGTGCAACAGAAATATACCGCCGACAGGGCCCACGCCCTGCCGGTAAGGGTGAAAAGGCAGTGTAAGAGACTACCGTCTTTGTGGTAACACAAAGAGCCATGTAAACCCCATCCGAAGCAAGACCAAAACGAGGACTATGGGCCGGCCCGGTCCGTTCTCAGGTGGGTCGCTGGAGGCTGTCGGCGACGGCAGTCCAAGATAGATGATCATCCAAGACAGAACCCGGCTTACAGCTCTGCTTATCTTTTTTTAGCATTCATTATTGGTTTTCATACATTTTTTTTAAAAATAGTTCTGCGATGAACAAAAGACCCTGAAACCGGCGCGCATTCCGATGCCGGTTTTTACCGGTCCGCAGAGCAGGAGGTATTACAATGACAAAAATAGATATCATTTCCGGATTCCTGGGTGCCGGCAAGACGACACTCATTAAAAAGCTTCTCAAAGATGCTCTTGCAGGCACGAAAGTCGTTCTGATCGAAAACGAATTCGGTGAGATCGGTATTGACGGCGGATTCCTTAAAGAGTCCGGCATTGAGATCCGTGAGATGAACGCAGGCTGCATCTGCTGCTCTCTGGTCGGTGATTTCGGCACCTCCCTCAGGGAAGTCATGGCCGCCTATGCTCCCGAGCGCATCCTGATCGAGCCCTCCGGTGTCGGCAAGCTCTCTGACGTTATGCGTGCCATCAACGATGCTTCCGAGCACACGGAGATGCACCTCAACAGCGCCGCAGCAGTTGTAGACGCATCCAAGTGCAAAGTCTATCTCAAGAATTTTGGCGAATTCTTCAATAACCAGATCGCCTATGCAGGTACTATCATCCTGACAAGGACAGACAAGGTCAGCGAAGAAAAAATCGCCGAGTGTGTGGAGCTCCTTCGCGAGTACAATAAGGACGCCACCATCATCACGACACCCATCGCGGAACTCGACGGCAAAATGATCCTCAATACCATTGAGGGCACCGCTGATCTGCAGAAGGCTCTGCTTGAGGAAGTCCTGAACGCAGACTACGACGATGAAGACGAGGATGAGCACGAGCACCACCATCACCATGACCATGATGACGAGGATGAGCACGAGCACCACCATCACCATGACCATGACGAGGACCATGACGAGGAGGATGAGCACGAGCACCATCACCACCATGACCATGACGAGGAGGATGAGCACGAGCACCATCACCACCATGACCATGATGAGGAGGATGAGCACGAGCACCACCATCACCATGACCATGATCATGAGGAAGAGGACGGCGTCGATGAAGACGGCGACCGCATTTATCATACACACGATTATCAGGAAGCTCACGGCGGCCATCACCATCATCATCACCATCACCACCATCACGGACACGATGCGGATGAGGTCTTCGGCAGCTGGGGAATGGAGACTCCTTCCAGATTTACAAAGGAAGATATCGAGCACATCCTCAAGGAACTGGAGAACGAAGAGAAATACGGCTATGTCCTTCGCTCCAAGGGTATGGTCCCCGCAAAGGACGGCACCTGGCTTCACTTCGACTATGTTCCTGAGGAAGCGGAGATCCGCACCGGCGCCGCAGATGTAACGGGCAAGATCTGTGTCATCGGCGCAAAGCTCAATGAAGAAGCGCTTGAGACACTGTTTAAGAGAAAATAAATCGTGATGAAAACAGCAATGTGAGAGCGCGGGACGCGCGAAGCAGCACGTAGTTTTTCATCATCCATGTTTGCGGGCAGCCGCCCATGGGCACAATTATGTTTGATTTTTTAAAAGGAAAAAAAGAAGTGGAACAGAAACCAGTCTATGTTATCAACGGTTTTCTTGACAGCGGGAAAACCTCTTTTATAGCCTATACTATCGGTCAGCCCTATTTTCAGGTCAAAGGGTCGACCCTTCTGATCGTCTGTGAAGAGGGTGAGAGTGAATACCGCAAAGGACTGCTTGAGCAGACCGATACCTTTAT
>ONXK01000205.1:3364-6849 GCA_900321785.1 uncultured Lachnospiraceae bacterium
GGCCTGGCGTTTGGAACAGCAGATCACCACGATCGATGCTTCGACCTTCAATGTATTTTTCACCAATATGCGTTCTCTGGCCGCTGAACAGCTCAGGAATTCCGAACTCATTATGTTTAACCGCTGCGATGACGTTGATGAAAAACAGCTCATCAACTTTAAGCGCAATGTCAAGGCCATCAACCAGAAGGCGGATCTCGTATTTGAGGATTCCGAGGGCGAGATCGATATGACCACGGAAGAGGATCTTCCTTTCGATATCCATCAGGATCCCATCCCTCTCGAGGGACTGGATTACGGCATCTGGTATATCGACGCCATGGAGCATCCCGACAGATATGTGGGGAAGAATATTACCTATACCGGCATGGTCATGCGCCCCAACGACTTTCCTGCCGGCTACTTTGTCCCCGGCAGAATGGCGATGACATGCTGTGCCAACGACATGTCCTTCCTGGGCTATGCCTGCAGATTTGATGGTGCTTCCAGTCTGACCGAACGCCAGTGGGTCAAGGTTCATGCAACCATCAAAAATGAAGAGTTCGGCCCTTATGGCGGGCCCGGCATCATTCTCGAGGCCTCCAGCGTGGAAACCGCCAAACAGCCCGAGGAGCCTGTCATTAATTTCGCCGGCTGACCGATACAGTATCAACAACAGTCCGTACGGAACATAAAAGAGGAGATGATCCTGTCATGCTGCAGCATCATGGCACGATACATCTCCTTTATTGACATATCACCAGATTGCTTTCTTAGCATACGAGGCAGGTTTTCATATGACAGATAAAAAACAGCTTGAGGCACTTTTGAAGAGTGTCGCATCCGGAAAAACATCGGTGGAGGAGGCAGCTCTGCAACTGCGGGAGATTCCTTATGATGACCTTGGCTTTGCCAAGACAGATCTGCACCGGGGTATGCGGCAGGGGATTGCGGAAGTGATCTATGGGGCTGGAAAAACACCGGAACAGATCCTGAGAATTGCCGAAAATCTCCATACTCATGGGCAAAAAAGCGTTCTGATCACCCGCATGAGCCGTGAATCGGCAGATTTGATAGGTGAGAGCGGGATGGAGTTTACCTACGATGAACTCAGCAGAGTCGGCATCGTCGGCAGGATCCCCGAAGCGGACGGAAGAGGTACGATCGTCATTGCGACCGGCGGTACCAGTGATATCCCCATTGCCGAGGAAGCTGCCAAAACGGCAGAAGTATTTGGAAATACTGTCATGCGGCTATATGATGTCGGAGTTGCCGGAATCCACCGCCTGCTCAACCATCAGAGAGAGATTCAGTCCGCCCGCGTAATCATTGCCATCGCCGGTATGGAGGGCGCCCTGGCAAGTGTGATCGGCGGCCTTGCGTCCTGCCCGGTCATCGCAGTGCCCACAAGTGTCGGATACGGAGCCTCCTTCGGCGGCCTTTCCGCACTTTTGTCCATGCTCAATTCCTGTGCCAGCGGCGTCAGTGTCGTCAATATCGACAACGGCTTCGGCGCCGGATACCTTGCCAGCATGATCAACCACATGGACTGATGACTTGATGACTTGATGACTGCAATGCTGCATCAGCCCCCGGCCCATAGTTAGGAGGGACGATGAAAACACTTTATCTTGAATGCAATATGGGAGCTGCCGGCGACATGCTTTCCGCAGCGCTCCTGGAACTTCATCCCCAACCCGATAATATGCTCCAAAGACTGAATTCCCTCGGGATTCCCGGCGTGACATATGAAGCCGAGCCGATGGATAAATGCGGCATCCGCTGCACACACCTCAAGGTGACCGTCAACGGCATAGAAGAGGAGAGTCTGGACGCGCATTCACACACGCATACGCATACCCACGACGAGGACCATCACCACGAGCATGGCCATGAGCACGGACATTCTCACGGCGAGGACCACCACCACGTGTGCACAGGAATCTGACTGACATCACAGCTATCGTATCCGGACTGGATATTCCCGAGTCTGTACAGGCAGATGTGCTGAGAGTCTACCGCCTGATTGCAGAGGCGGAGAGCCATGCCCACAACCGTCCTGTGGAAGAGGTCCACTTCCATGAAGTAGGCTCTATGGACGCGGTGGCGGATATCACCGCCTTCTGCCTGATCCTGTCGGAACTGGCGCCGGAAAAAGTCCTGGCTTCCCCGGTCAGAATCGGATTCGGAGATGTGCATTGTGCCCATGGGATCCTTCCCGTGCCTGCCCCTGCGACAGCATGGATCCTCCGGGGCGTACCTGTCTATGCCGGCAATATCCGCGGCGAGCTCTGCACGCCGACAGGTGCTGCCATCCTCAAGTGCTTTGCGCAGGATTTCTGTACACTGCCCCAGATGCAGATAGAGAAGATCGGCATGGGATGCGGCAAAAAAGATTTCGAACAGGCAAACTGCGTGCGCGCCATGCTGGGAGAAACACCGGATTCTCAGGAGACCATTCTGGAACTGAGCTGCAACCTCGATGACATGACACCGGAAGCACTCGGCTTTGCAATGGAAGAAATTCTTGCTGCCGGAGCGGTGGATGTATATACGATTCCGGTCACTATGAAAAAAGGCCGTCCCGGCTTCCTTTTGACCTGTATGTGCCGCGAAGGACTCCGCGACAGGATCCTGCGGACGATTTTCCTTCATACAACCACGATCGGTGTCAGAGAAAAAATCTGCAATCGCTATACCATGAAGCGGGAGATCGAGACCCTCCAAACTGCAGAGGGGGAGATCCGCTGTAAAACGTCCAGCGGATGGGGTACCAGGCGCACAAAACTTGAGTATGAGGACCTTGCCCGCATAGCCCGCGAAAAAGGCATCAGCCTTTTTGAAGCGGCATCCCTCGCCGGTCAGACCAAAACCTGATCCACAAGGAAGCAAATAACAAGAATAAAAACAAAAAGCATTAAAAAAAATACAATCTTTGCATTGACACTATTTGTCCGTTTTTGTATGATGCATAGGTATGTTTTGGCAGAAGTCCGTGTATCCTTCTGTCTGTATTCCTGAAGATCAGCTGACTGTTTGCGCGGCTGCACAGTGATCCGATTGACAGGAAACCCGGCTGCTGACAGGCTCTGCCTGCTTAACAGCGAATGAACGGTATCAGAAACACGTATTTGTTTGAAAATAGTTTAATTTCGGAGGAAATGAAATGGCAAACATCAAATCTGCCAAGAAGAGAATCGTAACCAGCCAGAAGAGAGCAGCAAAGAACAAAGCCGTCAAGTCCGGTGTCAAGACCGCCGTCAAGAAGGTCCTCGTTGCTGTAGAAGCTAAGGACGCCGCTGCCGCTGCAGCTGCATTCGAGAATGCAAAGTCCATCATCGACAAGGCCGCTTCCAAGGGCGTTCTGCACAAGAACACTGCTGCCCGCAAGGTCTCCAGACTGGCTGCTGCTGTTAAGAAGGCTCAGTAATCTGATTCCCCGACAGTTATATGATTGATTTACAGAAGACCCGTCAGTGTTTTGATCCGCTGACGGGTCTCTTTTT
>ONXK01000184.1 GCA_900321785.1 uncultured Lachnospiraceae bacterium
GTGATGACGATAAACTGCGTTCTCTCAGTCAGCTTGTGGAGATACTGGGCAAAGCGACCCACGTTGCTCTCGTCAAGTGCCGCCTCGATCTCGTCAAGAAGGCAGAAGGGCGAAGGCTTGAGGCTCTGGATGGCAAACAGAAGCGCTATGGCCGTCAGTGCCTTTTCTCCGCCTGAGAGCTGCATCATATTCTGCAGTTTCTTGCCCGGAGGCTGGGCGATCACACGCACACCTGCCTCGAGAATGTCCACATCCTCCATGAGTTCAAGTCTGCCTCCTCCGCCGCCGAACAGTTCTTTAAAGACAGCGTCGTATGCCTTCTGGATATCCGCAAATTGTTCGCGGAACTGTTTGCGCATGGCGTCATCGAGCTCTGCCACGATCTTTTCCAGAGACGCGGCGGCCTCGGTGAGGTCGTCGTGCTGCCCCTTGAGGAAAGTGTAGCGTTCCATGAGCTCCTTATATTCCTCGATGGCGCCCACATTGACATTGCCAAGTGCTTTGATCTGACTTCGCAGACCTGCGATCTCCTTTTTCATTGCGGCCAGGTCTGTCAGTGTCTCATCGCGCGCGGCAGCCGCGTCCGCAATCGTGACCTCATATTCCTCCCACATAAAGGAGGCCTTCTGTTCAATGGTTTCTTCGAGCCGTTCCCGCCTGGAGGACAGGCGGAACACTTCCTTGTCGAGCCCGGAAATGACTTCTGCTGTGCTCTCGCGGTCCCGCGAAGCTTCCTCCTGCCGGCGCTGCAGTTCCTCGTTCTCCTGCCGCAGCGTCTGCAGTTCCTCTTCCTCTCCGCTCTTTACATGATCGGAATCGGCCGCTTCCTGCCGGAGGTTTTCGATCCGTTTTGTCTTCTCTTCAATCTCCCTGCGGTCATTTTCCCCGCTGCCCGCAATCTCCTGCAGCTGGGAGCGGAGTCCCTCCAGCTCGCTTCTGACACGTTCCGCGTTCTGGCGTTGGAAGCGAAGGCTCTGCTCTGTACGGCTGTGCTCGATCTTCAGGGCAGAAAGGGCGGCACTGTCGCGCTCCTCGTCCTCCTGTCTCTTCGAAAGTTCCTCCTGCAGACGTACTGCGGCAGCAGTAAACTCTTCTTCTCTTTTCTCGCTGGCCGCCAGATCTTTTGTCGCCGCTTCCTGCTGCGATGCAGTCTCCTGCGTTCTTTCCGTAAGCGCGCGGAGTTCCTGCCGCAGAGATTCGGCATTTCCGGCCGTCTCGCGGAGCTTCTCCTCCTCCTGCTGGATCCTGACCCTGAGTGTGTTCTGGCGGATAAAACGTTCCTGAAGTGTCCGCTTGTTCTCATCAAGCTTTCTGCGCAGGATATTGCGGCTCTCCTTGGTGTCTTCGATGGTCTTTTCCTGCTTCTCCACTTCCGCTCTGAAGCGTTCGGTGCTCGCTCTCAGTTCTTCGATCTCACGGCGTCTTCCCAGAAGGCTGCTGGCATTGCGGTAGGTACCGCCGCTGATCGCGCCGCCGGGCGCAAACAGCTCTCCCTCCAGGGTCACCATCCGCACGCCGTGTCCGGAGCGTTTTGATGCCGCGACCGCATGATCAAAAGTATCCACGATGATTGTCCTGCCAAGCAGAGAGACCGCCACATCTGCGCAGCCGGCAGCCGGTCTGACAAGCGAATCGGCGGTTCCGATCACGCCGGCCTCGTCCAGGACCCTGTGTCCTGCCAGACTCTTGTTGTTGCGGATACCCGAAAGCGGCAGGAAGGTCGCCCTGCCCGCCTTTTCTCGTTTCAGGATCTCGATCAGGCGTCTTGCTGTCTCTTCATCCTTCGTGACGATATTCTGTATACTGCCGCCCAGGGCGACTTCGATCGCCGTCTCGTATTTTTTCTCTGTTGAAATAAGATCCGCCACCGTACCGACAATGCCCGGTTCACGGGATCTTTCCTGCATGACACGCTTTACGCTTCCGCCAAAGCCCTCATATCGCTCCGCCAGATTTACGATCGCATCAAGTTTTGACTTTTCCTGATGCCAGGAAAACTGTGCCCGCTGCAGCAGGGCATCCGCGTCTCCCAGAGATGTTTTGTGGGCTGCGATCTGCGCCTCAATATCCTTCTGGCTGTCCTGCATGGCACGGATCTCGGCGCCCACCTGACGAAACTCTTCCTTAAAGGAAACGATCGCGTCGTCAGCCTGTGTCTGTTCTCCGCTGACCAGGGAAAGCTCCTTCTCCACCTCTGCACGGCGGGCATTCTCCTGCGCCTGCAGTGTCTGAAGACTCGCAAGTCTGGATTTAACGGTCGCGCGGCGCTCCATTTCCTCAAGGACGCCCGTCCTTTTTTCCTCCAGCTGCTCCCGCAGGTTTTCCACATCTGCGGAGGAAGCTTCCGCCGCTTCTCTGGCCTCGGTCAGGCCTTTCTGCATGCCATCAAACGTTTCCTGTGCTGCCCGGATCTCTCTGGAAAGCGCAGTTTCCTGTGCTGTCCGCTCTTCGATATCCGCGCGCAGGACCTTCTCCTGTTCAGCCTGACGGCGTATGCGCTGCTGCGCGCCCCGGATCTGCTCTTCGAGGACCTTGATATCACCCTCGATCCTGCCTTGCACAATGCTGGCGTCAGTGATCCGGCTCCGGATCGTCTCGATCCGGCCCTCAAGCTCCCTGCGGCTCTCCTGCAGCTTTTCGACCTTCTGCCTGAGCGATTCGTTCCGCGACTTTGCCTCTTCCAGGTCCTGCGCGGCAGTGGTCTCCTGTCCGGTCAGTTCCTCGAGCTGGCGGGTGTTTTTTTCATTCTCAATCAAAAAAGCATTGATATCCAGACGCTTTAAGGCATCGCGCCTCTTCAGATATTCCTTTGCCTTTTCCTGCTGCCTTTCCAGAGAAGGGATCTGCTTTTCCAGTTCGTTGACAATATCCGTCAGACGAGTGAGGTTATCCCGTTCGCTGTCCAGGCGCTTGAGCGTCTGCTCTTTTCTGTGCTTGTATTTAACGATACCCGCTGCCTCGTCAAAAAGCGCCCTTCGATCCTGGGGCTTATCAGACAGAATCCTGTCGATCTGTCCCTGTCCGATGATCGAATAGCCTTCTTTTCCGATTCCTGTGTCATAAAAGAGTTCGTTAACATCGCGCAGACGGCACACTGTCCCGTTCAGAAGATACTCGCTCTCGCCGCTCCGATAGATCCGGCGGGCAACCGTCACTTCCCGATAATCGATGGGGAGAGCCCCGTCGGAGTTGTCCAGAGTGATCGCAACATAAGCAAAGCCAAGCGGCCTGCGCGCCTGGGTCCCCGCGAAGATAACATCCTGCATAGAAGACCCGCGCAGCTGCTTGACTCTCTGCTCACCCAGCACCCACCGGACAGCATCCGCGACATTACTCTTGCCGCTGCCGTTGGGACCCACAATTCCGGTTATGCCGTTATGGAATTCAAATTTTATTTTGTTGGCAAAGGACTTAAAGCCCTGAATCTCAATACTTTTTAAATACAAATCCGTTACTCTTCTTATAATTGGTCAGCTGTCAGCCAGGCTTCCTACCTGGCCCTGGATCCGCCCAGAGCCGCATAAGCAGCCTGCTGTTCAGCCGCTTTTTTGGAACGTCCTTCTCCCACGCCCCGGCATTTTCCCTCGATCAGGGCCGCAACGCGAAAACGTTTCTGATGCCCGGGGCCGCTCTCTTCGAGGATCTCGTACCGCACATCGTGCCCGTCCCGCTGAGCTCGCTCCTGCAGGATCGACTTTGCGTCATAAAAAAGCTGCTTGTCTTCGAGGTCCGAAAGAATAAATGTCATGATAAACCGGCGGGGGACTTCGATGTCGCCGCTGTCCAGATACATAGCTCCGATCAGAGCCTCCATAACATCAGAGGTGATCGAATCCTTTTCCCTTCCTCCGCTGGCTTCCTCACCTCTTCCGAGGCGGATAAAGGCACCCAGAGTAATATCTCTTGCACAGTAGTCAACTCGCCTTCCTTCTTGTCCGGATATGTCCTGTAAAGGAACTCGCTCGAGATCATCTCCAGAACGGCGTCCCCCAAAAATTCGATCCTCTCATAGTCCTTCAGGGTCTGTATCTTCTGTTCATTTGCAAAAGAAGTATGGGTAAGGGCGCACTCAAGAAGATACCGGTCTTTAAACCTGTACCCGATCCGCTCTTCCAGCACTTCCAGTGGTGCCTGTATCATAATATCCTTTCATAACGGTGCGTTGCGGCCGTTTTCTTTATTTTATTCCTCAGTAGCGTTCTTGATCAGTTCCAGTGCCTGTCCGACAGTCGTTACTTTGGATGCGACATCAGAATCAACGGTGACGTCAAACTCTTCCTCGATCCCCATGATGATCTGCTGATCTGCGCAACGTCCAGAGAGTCTGCGCCAAGGTCATCAACAAAAGTGGTATCGAGCGTGATCTCGCTCTCATCCACGCCCAGCACTTCAACGATGATTGAACATAATTTCTTGAATTCCATATCCATAACTGTTCTCCTCCTCTTGTATTAGTCTTGCGCTTTCTTCGGTTTCTCCAGCCCCATCTTTTCAACGAACTGGCCGTTTATATTCTTTTTCCTGAACACAAAGCACTGTTCAATGGCATTCTGTATTTCAACTGCTTCCGCGTTTCCGTGCGTCTTGACCACAAGTCCTTTGAGGCCCAGCATAGGGGCTCCGCCGTAGGATGTGATATCAAACTCCTTGAGCATTCCCTTGAGCGCGGGTTTGATCAGCAGTGCGCCGATTTTAGAACGAAGCGAAGACATCAGTGCGTCTTTGATCTTGTGGATCAGCGTGGAAGCCAGCCCCTCATAAAGCTTTAAGATCACGTTGCCGGCAAAGGCGTCGCAGACCACGACATCTGCCTGACCGGCAGGAATATCCCTGGCTTCAATATTGCCGATAAAATTGATCCCTTCACACTCCTTCAGCAGAGGATAAGTCTCTTTTACCAGGGCATTGCCCTTCTCCTCCTCCGCGCCGACATTGACAAGGGCGACGCGGGGATTCTCGATCCCTGTCATATTGCTCATATAGATGGAGCCCATCTGTGCAAACTGGACCAGCTGGGAAGCACGTGCATCCATATTTGCCCCGCAGTCCACCAGCAGGACCGGTCCCTTTGCCGTCGGCATCAGGGGCGCAAGCGGCGGGCGCTCGATTCCGCGGATCCTGCCTACCAGAAGCTGTCCGCCCGCAAGAGTGGCTCCGGTACTGCCTGCCGTCACAAAGGCATCGCATGTCCCCTCTTTGACCAGTTTCAGACCTCTTACGATCGAGGAATCCTTCTTCGTGCGGATGGCATTGACCGGCGGCTCCGCCATCTCGATGATCTCACGGGCATCCAGAATCTCCAGTCTGTCCGCAGGATATGTATATTTTGAAAGTTCTGAACGAATGACCTCTTCCTGTCCTACAAGCGTCACATGGAGGCTTTTTCTCTTCTCCAGCGCCTGCACGGCGCCCTTGACCGGCTCTACAGGTGCCAGGTCTCCACCCATTGCGTCCACTGCTACTCTTACATATTTATCACTCATCTTAATCCACATTCCGGAGCGCCATGCGCGATGGTGCGAAGAGAAATCAGCGAATACGGTTTCTCTTCTGCCATCACGGCTATTTGTGGCGCTCCGGCACAAACAGCCATGTAAAAAATCAGCACATCTGTGTGATTTTTCATCCTTGTGACCATGGGCAGCTGCCCGCAAACATGTATGATGAAAACAATGCTTTGCAGCAGCCAGTATCTATAAAATAATATACTATCCGGATTCCCATATTGCAAGTAGACCAGTAACGACCAGTTACGGGGCTTCTTCACAGTTTTTTGTGATGTAAACTCCAAAGACTACAGCCCGCATTAGGTCGGCCGCTGCAATATTTTCATAAAAAAAGCCTCCCATTGCTCTTCAGCAACGGGAGGCCTGCCATAAATCTGTTAAATTCCGTTTTTATTCAAACTATTGCGGATTTTAGCGGGACGCAA
>ONXK01000173.1 GCA_900321785.1 uncultured Lachnospiraceae bacterium
CAGAGGACGTTCACCAGATGCTGGACCGGTGCGCACTTTGACCCGAACACCGGGAAAGAAAACATGGATCCTACAACGGCTACAGCGGCAAAGATTGCTGTGAGTGCCAGTTTTTTGGTATTTACTGACTGATTGTTCATTTTCTGAATCTCTCCTTCTTAGGAACTGTTGATAAATTAACTGTGCAGATTGCGCAGCATGGATTTTCGAGTGCAGGGATAAAAAACGCAGCGTA
This sequence comes from uncultured Lachnospiraceae bacterium, assembly GCA_900321785.1. Lineage (GTDB taxonomy): Bacteria > Bacillota > Clostridia > Lachnospirales > Lachnospiraceae > CAG-791. The sequence goes on from ONXK01000173.1 coordinate 236, forward strand.
CCGAGGTACTGCCCGACTTTTTCATCAAAAAAAGCGGGATCCCATCCGGGGTATCCCGCTCCTTTTACGAAGTTATATCCCTACGTTGGCATTATCCAAATCAGGTTACGGGTCGAAACGGTTGCAGTTTCCTCTCAGCCGGTGCATCTCCGGCTCCCCTTTTTTATTAAATTCAAGACTCGCCTGCGAGTCTTGCGCGCCGTCTGCGGGTTGCCCATAAAGGCAGCATCTCTAAGCTGATTATAAACAATGTGCAGGCGCAATTCAACTTATACATTACTTTTCTGCAGATTCGAGCAGATAGCGCTGGACGCTGGTAACGGCATTGGCACCGTCGGCCACGGCGGTAACGACCTGGCGCAGCTGTTTTGCGCGGACATCGCCTGCGGCGAAGACGCCGGGGATGCTGGTTTCACAGGTCTCGCCTGCCACAATATAGCCGCCTGCATTGGTCTCGATTCCTGTTCCGACAAAGCCGGAGCGGGGAGTGATCCCGACTGCAATAAAAACACCGTCGGTGTCGATGACACGCTCGGACTTGTCATATTTATTGACAACTGTCACGGATGTGACTTTTCCGTCGCTGCCGTTGATGGATTTGAGATTGGAATCCCAGACCATTTCGACATTAGGAAGTGCGAACAATGCAGTCTGCAGCGTCTTGACAGCACGCAGCTCATCGCGGCGGTGGACTACATATACCTTCTCACATCCGCGGGCCAGGAAGATCGCATCCTCGACGGCAACATCACCGCCGCCAACCACAACAGTGGTCTTGCCACGGTAAAAGGCCCCGTCACAGGTCGCGCAGTAGGAAACGCCGTGTCCGGAGAGTTCCTCTTCACCTGGCACACCCAGATGACTGTGGGAGGCACCGGAGGCAATGATGACCGTCCTGGCTTCAAACGTACCCTCGTCAGTCATAACTTTTTTCACATCGCCCGTAAGATCCAGTCCTTCCACTGCGGCATTGACAACTTCCGCGCCCAGCTTCTCCGCATGATCCGCCATCTTCTGTGCCAGATCCATGCCGCTGATGCCGGGAACGCCGGGATAGTTATCAATCTCATAAGTATCAATAATCTGGCCGCCGTTGACAAAGTTCTCCTCGATCAGGACATAATCAAGCTCCGCGCGGGCAGCATAGATGGCGGCGGACAGTCCCGCGGGCCCCGCACCGACGATAATCAAATCATGCATATCAATCCTCCTTACCCGGTTATTCATGGATTTTCTCAGCCGGATCAGACATTCTGCTCAAATTTCGCTTTCATGGCTGCCTTGGGGATCGCTCCGACAACTTCGTCGACCACCTGGCCGCCCTTGAAGAACTTCATGTTCGGAATACTCATGATATTGTACTGAGCAGCGATTTCGGAATAGTCGTCAACGTTGATCTTGCCAACCTTGATCTTGCCTTCAAACTCATCTGCCAGCTTGTCGATGACGGGAGACATCATCTTGCAGGGGCCGCACCAGTCAGCGTAGAAATCCACGAATACGGGGACATCGCTGTTCAGAACTTCTGCTGCAAAATTCTCACTTGTAAATGTATGGACCATAATATACCTTTCCTTTCTTTACTGTCTTCTTTCTTCCGTTTATTTGTGTTCTTTTGTTTATGTGCTTTCTTTCGTGTTCTTTTAAATGCAATACATGTGGAATGAACCGGTTTCTGCTGTTCTCTGCTTTATTGACCAAATCTCTATCAATGCCGAGAAGGTTTTAAAGTGCTAATTGATTGTGTACAATTCAATTATACACAATCACCGTGTCCTGTCAACCCCATCTTTCTTATTCTTTTCAGCTGCATGAACGTGTGCAGGGGCGGTCTTTTTCTTGCATTATCCCCCGGAAGCCTCCGGATTCCCTAAAAATGAGCGCGCTTGCACACCTCAGTTCCATGATGCGGTGTCACTATTGACAGGAAACCTTATTGTGATCGTCGTTCCCTTTCCGAGAGAGCTCTCCATTTCGACGGAAGCATCGTGGAACTGTGCCGCATGCTTGACGATGGAGAGGCCAAGACCGGTCCCACCCAATGTGCGGGAGTGACTTTTGTCCACACGGTAGAATCGCTCAAATACGCGGTCCTGTTCATCTGAGGGAATTCCGATGCCGGTATCCGTAAAGGAGACACTTGCCGCTTCCCCTTCCCTCCATATTTTGATCAGGACGCTTCCTCCGTCCCGGTTGTATTTGACAGCATTGTCGCAGAGATTATAGAACATCTCCCTGATCAGATGCTCTGATCCGACAACCCAGACAGCAGGATCGGAGCCGCCCTCTTTCACAGGGTTCTCCATCGAACCGGAAATGCTCCGTCCATCTGCCACAGGGCTCTCCATCGAACCGGAAATGCCCCGGCCATCTGCCGCCGGACTCTCCATCGAAATAGAAATGCGGCGTCTGTCTGCCACAGGGCTCAGCAGATTGATGGTATCCTTTGCCGCCTGGACAAGGTCCACTTTTTCCTCAATGCGCTGGACAGCTCCCTCGTCCAGCTCGGAAATCCGGATAATGTCATTGACCAGTGCGATGAGCCTCTGGCTTTCCCTGTAAATATCACCGGCAAATTCGATCATTTTTCCTTCATCGCACAGGCCGCTGCTCATAAGTTCCGCAAAGCCATTGATAGAAGTCAGCGGGGTCTTTAATTCATGGGAAACATTGGCAGAGAACTCCCTGCGCATTCTCTCCCTTTCCTGTGCCTGCTGTTCCCGTGTCTCCCGCCGCAGCTCCTCTCCTTTTAATACACGGGGCAGGCCGCAGCAGACCCGGATGACGGTATCCGCCCGGGCTGCAAGAAGACAGGAAAGTCTGCCGGCAGATTCTCTGCTGCGCCGCTCATCCGGATCCATCGGAACGACACCGCCGCCGACTTCGGTCGCAATCACGACCTTTTTTTCCGCCAGTCTGTCCGCCAGGGAAGGAAGTTCCTCTTCAGGTGTATGCGCCGCAAGATCCTGGACGTCCCTGACTGCCAGTCTTTCAAATGCATCCTGATCCCATCCGAGCGCCTGCATGATGTATTCCTGTTTTCCCGCAAACAAGGGGCCGGTCACAAAGATCATTTCTCTGCCTCCTTCTGTTTTTCATCCACGGATTTCTGCGGCATTCTCTTCGGAACACTGCCCTTCAGGACATTCGGCTGACCGCAGACCAGCTCAACCACCAGATCCGCCCTCCTGGCAAGGATCCTGTTAAGCTCTGCAAGTGCGCGCATGTAGGTCAGGGTCTCCCCTGCGTACTCTTTTCCACCGGAAAAAATCTCATTGGTCACGATCGTCAGGTGCGCACATCCGGCCAGCAGCTTTTCCAGGGCCGCTGCCAACCGGTCCGAAAGATTTTTCCAGTCGTCTTCCTGCGCTGTCCCTCTGCCGAACATTTCGTTGGCCATGAGATTTCCAAGGTCTTCCAGGAGCACATTGCTGTCTGCGGGCAGTTCCAGACTCCCGGGATCTCTGTAGCATTCAATTGTCTCAAAGCCGCGGTCCTTCCGCATGACATGATGGCGGGCGATCCTGGACCGCGCTTCTTCCCCGAAAGGTTCCATGGTCGCTATATAAAGCCGCGGTCCGCTCCCTTCCAGCGACAGGACGTGGCGCTCCGCATAATCGCTTTTCCCGCTGGCACTGCCGCCGATCACCAGTGTAAACATTCCCTTTCCTCCGCTTCTGAATAAGCTCCACAGGATTTGTTTTCGATAAGCTCAGCAAGATTCTTTTTCGAGAAGTTCCGCAAGATTCTTTTTTCGATAAGCTCAACAAAATTCTTTTTCGATAAGTTTCGCAAGATTCTTTTTTCGATAAGCTCAGCAGGATCCTTTTTCGGTAAGCTCCTCCAGATTCATTTCGCACTTTGAACGTTCCGGCCCGGCGAAGCCGGTCTTTGCCCCTGACGCCGGATTATTTCAAAGAAGTAAACAGAAAGATGCCGTAATAATTGCCGATCACGTACCCAAGTGTCCCGACCAGGATCGCCGGGAAAATGAGGGTATGCCATCCCTTGGCGATGGCAAAGGCAGCTGCCGTCGTCGGTCCTCCGATGTTGGCGTTGGAGGCAAC
>ONXK01000187.1 GCA_900321785.1 uncultured Lachnospiraceae bacterium
ATGAAGGAGGCCGGTTTATGGAGCCGAAATATACTGTAGACATTACTCTCGACGAGAACGATATCAAGCGCTTTGCAAAAATGCTGCAGGGCGATCAGAAAAAAGGCTATATCTTTACTGCTGTTGCGGTTTTATGGATCTTATATGCCGCCATAGCCAACCTCCGCAGCGGAAAGACCCTGATCGGCATCGCTATGCTCATTATCGTGATCGGCTGCCCCCTGATCTATCTTTACACTTCCCGCAGGGAGCTTCGCAAAAACTATGAGCGGATCAAAGCCCAGGGCGGCGACAAGTTCACTGTCCTGTTTTATGATGATCACTTTGAGACCAGAGGTGAAAAAAGCAAGGGAAGTTACGAATACGCAAAGCTTCACAACATGATCGAAACAGACAGAGATTTCTATCTGGAAGTCGAACAGGGACAGTGCGTGATCCTGCAGAAGCACAAATGCAATGAAGAGCTGTCCGCTTTTATCCGCGGACTGAAGAGCCGCAAAACAGCGAATTGACGGGCCACATAAAAGAAGGCCGAAGATCCGCACAAAAGCAGACATCCACACAGGCAACAGACATTAAGAAGCAAGAGGTAATCTTTTTTGGACAAGAAAGCAATTGCGGAAATCCGCAAACTGATGACTATGAACAATTGCCGGATCGACAAGATCCGGGGATGCTATGTAGATGAAAACCGTGAGATCGTCACGGAGCTGAAGGAAACCTTCCTTGCTCTGGAAGAATCTACGGTCGAAAAATACTGTGAGATCTTCCGCAAGACACTGGGCGGCAAGATCGGCAGGAATCTCTTTAACCTGGAGTTTCCCCTGGCCGAGGAAGAAGCCGGCGGAAAGCAGGATCTGCTCTATCGCGTGCAGCAGTCCGGTCTTGATGACAGCACGCTGGTACGCGCCCTGTTTGACCGTATCATCGAGACAGCCGTTTTTCCGGACAAATATCTGATCCTGCTGGCACACGGCATCTACGATATTCCGGGCAGGACTTCGGACGGCATCGACATGGAGGATGCCTCTGATTACGTCTACGACTTCATTCTGTGCAGCATCTGCCCTGTGATCCTGCTCAAAGAAGGACTCTGCTACGACTCCGAGAAAATGTGTTTCCTTGACCGGCGTAGTGACTGGGCGGTGCAGCGGCCTGATGCAGGTTTCCTCTTCCCGGCCTTCAACGACCGGGGCAGCGATATTCATCAGGTTCTCTACTTCGCCAGACGTCCGGACGAGATGCACGAGGAGATTCCTGCGGAACTCCTTGGATGCCCCATGCCTCTGCCCGAGGCAGATCAGCGCGGAGTATTCAAAAATGTGGTCGAAGCTGCGCTTGGCAGGGACTGCGATTTTGAGAATGTCAAAAACATCCACGAGGCGATCAACCAGTATGTAGAGCAGGAAAAGGACAGCGGCGAACCTCCGCAGATTGAGAAGGTCCAGCTCCGCAGGATCCTCTATGAAAACGGCGCTCCTCAGGACTCTCTCGATACCTTTGACGCCGCCTTTGAAGCCGCAGTTGGCGAGGGCGGTTCTCTTGCAGCGGAAAATGTTGCCGACACGAAGAAACTGGAGATCAAGACCCCCAGCCTTCGCATCACCGTCAAATCGGAGATGGCAGACATGATCCAGACCCGCTTTATAGACGGGATCGAATATCTGACGATTCCTGTCGCAGATGACATCGAGGTCAACGGCATCCGTATTCTGCAGTCCCGCAGGGATTCCTGAGATCCTTCGCATGGATTCCTGAGATTCGTACTGTTGAGGATTTGTATGGGACGCAATGATCCATAGAAAAACAAAAAACCCCTTTTTGCCGATCCGGTCTGCTGCTCTGAAGCAGCATAACCCGGCTCTGCAAAAAGGGGTTTGTGCTCATGTGTGGGCGCTCGCAAATGTCCGCGCATCCGTACGTGCAGGCACACGCTTGCGCCCGCTTGGCTCACTGTTTATTCATACTAATTGTAGATAATGATCGCTGTCCCGGGCACGATATTGTTGTAGATTGCTGCAGCAACATCAGGAGGAAGGTTGACACAGCCATGGGAACCGTTACCCATATACTCGGATCCGCCGAAGACAGTCTTCCACCAGGCGTCATGCAGTCCCTGTCCTTCATAGAAAGGCATCCAGTACTGCACCTTGGTCACATATTTATTCTTTCCGGTACCGCCGCGAAGCGTTGAAGGGCTTTCCTTGAAAGCCAGGGGGAAGACACCTGTCTGTGTATCCTGGCCCAGAGTGGCATCTCCGGTGACAACGTCGCTCTCGATGAAGAGGCTGCCGTCGATGTAGTACCACAGGTGCTGGGAGCTGATGCAGACTTCAACATAAGTGCCTGCGAGGTCATCCGTGCCGTTGCGTTTGAGGAAGAGAGGATCTCCCCATGCGCCCAGTGTCTGGTAAACCGGCTCGCGCTCGACAGATTCCTTATTCAGTATGTCCTGTGTCAGCTGCGCTGCCTCCTGGTCTTCCAGTATCGTATAGCCATACTCGTTCAGGGTCGCCGGGAAAGTGACCTGCCCGCCGTAGGATGTAGTAAATACCCTGTCCAGATATCTGGTCTCATACTTTTCTGCCAGTTTACGGACATATTTGCGGACTTTGTCCTCTTTCACAGATACCTTTCCGTCTTTGATCCTGAGCCAGTCCATATATTCCGCAAACTTCAGTTCCTTCTTCTCGCTCCCGAACAGATATGTGATCGTCACATTCCTGAACTCATTGAGAAGTTTGCACTTTTTCACCAGCTTCTCGTCATCCGCCTTCTTCTCCGGAGGGATATAGAGGGAGGCCGGAATCGTACGCACGATGTCTCCGTTTTCCTTCTGCTCTTCCTGTTCCTGAAGAATTTCCGCTGTATTTGCCGCAGGAGCGGTCTCTGTCCCGCTGTCAGAGGCGTTTTCCGGAGGTGTCTCCCCGTCGGACATACTCACTTCCTTCACATCGACCGCCGTTTTTTCCTGCGCAGAGACCGGGAGTTCCGCTGTCGAAGCCGCAGCAGCTGCTGAATCTGTTGAATCTGCGGAGCCGGACTGCGTGTTTTCGCCGGACTGCGCCGCAGCCTGTGCCTCCTCCTGCAGGACAGCATCAATCTCGCCCTTCAGCCAGGCTTGCAGGTCCTCATCTCTGAGCTCTGTGCCCTGCACTTCCGGCTCGATCTTACAGATATTTTCTTCCTTATGATAAAGAAGTTTGGCGTTCACATTCTCCTTGCGGGGAGCCGAAAGCGCATCCACCCTGACCTCTTTATTAAAAGTCTCTTCGTCTGACTTGCAGGGAACTGCCAGCTGAAACTGATTCCCATGGGTAAGACCTGACATTACAGTATCAAAATCTATTTTCTCAGATACCATGAACCCCGCCAGGCTCTTCGTGACAGCCTCATCATCCACAGCATAGCCCAGCTGCGAGAGTGAGAGCCGCAGGACCTCTTTGCCGTCCTCCGTCACCGCCACCTGTCTGTCCAGAAACCGGCTTGTAAAAAGTTCTGCCGCTTCCTCAGGTGTTTTCCCTGAAACATCTACACCGTTTACCTTTGTTTTTGCCAGAAATGTCCCGCTGTTCTGCAGGGTATGCACATATGCGGTTCCTCCGCCGATCACTGCGGCAACAATGACCGCCGCAACAGCCAATATAACTAAAATACCTTTTTTCATAAATCTCCTGACCTGCTCATGGCGGGTCTATGCTCATACCAATGCTGCTCTCCTCCCCGCAGACTGCCGTCGTCGGGTCTGCTGCATCTTCACATCTCTGCCTATTATAGCACTGCTATTTTTAAAATCCACTGTAAAAGCTGATTTCCGAACTTCCTCTGATT
>ONXK01000186.1 GCA_900321785.1 uncultured Lachnospiraceae bacterium
GAGATGCGGTCAGTCGCCACCATGATCAGGCTGTCGCCCACATCGTAAATCTCGCGGACCTTGCCTTCCTTGACCGGGGTGTATTCTTTCATTGTGCCTTAAACTCCTTTCGAACTTATACATATTGTATCTGTGCACTTTGCAGGCAGATACTGTACTTTCAATGCAATATCGACATTGTAGCACAGATTTCTATTATGTGTGAGAAAAACCGGAAAAACTGTATAAAAAACAAGAAAAAAAGGGGGCAGTTTGGAGACAAAGAACCACCCCTGTCTCTGGCTGTCTCCCCACTGCCTTGCCAATTTCCCCGAAAAAGGACCGGACAGGAGTGAAAAACACTCTGTCCGGTCCCGGCTATTTATTTTGTTATAGTCGAATCATCCGGATTTGACAGTCAAACTCAGTGTCGGTTATCTGTGTATATTATTCCTGTCAGTTATCCCTGGGCGTTCAGGTCATAGTCCACGTAGCAGACGTGGGTCTCGAGGAATTCTTCAAGGCCGAGTTCGCCGTCGTCGCCGCCCAGGCCGGACTGGCGGACGCCCGCATGGAAGCCCTGGAAGGCCTCGAAGTGCTCGCGGTTTACATAGGTCTCGCCGTAGTGCAGCTCGTTCAGGGCGCGCATGATGGTATCCCAGTTGGTGGAATAGATGGAAGAGGTCAGACCGAAGATGCAGTCGTTGGCTTTTTCGATCACCTCGTCAAAGGTCTTGAAGGTCGTGATCGGCAGGACGGGTCCGAAAATCTCCTCGGTCATGATCCTGGAGCCGTGCTCGCAGCCGGTGATGACAGTGGGCTCATAGAAGTAGCCCTTGCCGTTTACGGTTGCGGGATGTCCGCCGCAGCATACGGTCGCGCCGTCCGCAATGGCACTCTTGACCAGCTCGTCCACATGCTGCTGCTGTGCCTTGTTGACCATGGGACCCATGTCGAAGGCACCTTCCAGCGGATTGCCGTAGGTGGTCTTCTCAAAGCGCGCGACGATCTTTTTGACAAATTCATCGTAAATGCCTTCCTGCACATAGATGCGCTCAGCGCAGTTGCAGGCCTGGCCGGTGTTGATGATACGGGAATTGTAAACATGCTCGATGGTCTCATCCAGCTTGCAGTCGTTCATGACGATGACCGGAGCCTTGCCGCCCAGCTCCAGGGAGACCTTTGTGACATTGGCGGCAGCCCTCTCCATGATCTTCTTGCCGGCTGCCGTGGATCCCGTCATGGAGACCATCTGTACTTTGGGGCTGGAGGCAAGCATGTCGCCCACAACGGCGCCGGATCCGGTGATCACATTGATGACGCCCTTGGGAAGAGAACTCTTCTCGACCAGCTTGGCGAACTCATAGCAGCCGTTGGGGGAGTCGCTGGAGGGCTTGAGCACGACCGTGCAGCCCGCCATCAGGACCGGAGCCACTTTGCGGCCGATCAGGAAAAGCGGGAAGTTCCAGGGCATGATGCCTGCCACGACGCCCAGAGGCATCTTGTACATGAAAATATTCTCATTGGGGCGGTCGGAGGGGATGATCTGTCCCTTGATATGACGCGCCATTTCCGCGAAATAATTGAGATATTCGGTCAGCCAGCCGGCCTCGTCCATGGACTGTGCCAGAGGTTTGCCCATCTCTTCCGAGTTGGTCCTTGCGAACAGCTCACGATTGTCGGCGACCAGCTGTGCCAGCTCGCGGACGTAGCCGGCACGTACGATGGGAGGCGTTTTGGCCCACTCTTTCTGCGCGGCTGCTGCGGCATCGATTGCAGCTTCAACATCTGCCGCTGTCGCTTTGGGGACCTCGGAGATCACTTCCTCCGTCGCGGGATTGATGACCTGCAGCATTTCGCGGTCTCCGTTCGGGATGAATTCGCCGTTGATAAACAACTCGTACGTTCTCATGATTACCTCCCATTCTTAAAAAAAACAAAAACCCTCCGCCTGCAGGCCGGAATGCCCGGAATATCTTCAGGAGTCCGGATTGTCCGGAATGTCTTCAGAAGACTTCAATGCCCGGAATACCTGAGATATCTTTGAGCGGCTTCGGCTTCTCATCTAAATGATCAGTGAGCAAAGGTACTTACACCATTCTAAGAGAAAGCCAATGCCGGTCTGCAGCCGGAAAAAATGACAGGTCGGAAGCTGTGCCGTTCAGGCATCTGCCTCCGCAATCTATATAAATTTTACGTCTATCATGCTGCTTTTTCAATAAAGACAAGTCGGAATGCCGATAATTAAAACTTTAACGATAAAAAAGCTGTGATGCGGGTGTATGCATCACAGCTTTTTCGGGCATTCAGTTTGGCGAGGAGGAAGGGGACGGTTCTTTGTCTCCTCCGTCTTTAGTTTTATTTCCTGTTTTTCACAGAATCGCGGATGACCAGGTTGGTTGCGAACCGGATTTTCTGTGAGATCGGCAGAGAGTTTTTCCCTGTTGATCCGCTTTTTTCTTAAATGCAAGCCTCGCTCTAAGGTCTTACGCGCCGGATCCCGCAAGTGAAGTCACGGGTATTGGACGATGAAGCCGGATGAAAAAAGAAGCGCACTGCATTTAAATTAAAAACAATATAAAACGATATATTTATCGAGAAAAGTATTGACATAAATCGATTTATCATCTACAATACACGCATATACAATATATAACAATAATTCAAGCGGAAAGAGAAAAAGAAAACAAGAAAAAACAGGAGGAAACACATGACACCGGCAAAGGAAAAAGAATTGAAACTGCTTGCCAACAAGGGCAGGATGAATATCATCAGGGAGACTCACGCCTGCAATTCGGGTCATCCCGGCGGCAGCATGTCATCCATTGACCTGATGACTTATCTTTATAACGGCGAAATGCGGATCGATCCCGAGGATCCCAAAAACGAGAACCGCGACCGCTTTGTCCTTTCCAAAGGCCACTGCGCCCCCGGCCTCTACGCGGTCCTTGCCCAGAGAGGGTATTTTCCGGAAGAGGATCTGCTGACACTCAGAAAGCTGGGCTCTTATCTGCAGGGCCATCCTAATATGAACACGACCCCCGGTGTTGACTTCTCCACCGGTTCTCTCGGACAGGGCTTCTCCGCAGCGGCAGGTATGGCAAATGCGGAAAAGAATGTCCTCAAAAAAGACGTTAACGTATACGCCCTTCTGGGTGACGGCGAGCTCGCCGAAGGCCTGGTCTGGGAGGCTGCGGAATACGCCGCCCAATACAAACTCGACAATCTCTGCATCGCCGTTGATGTCAACGGGCTGCAGATCGACGGAGAGACGAAGAAAGTCATGAATATGGAGCCCATCGACAGCAAGTTCGAGGCGTTCGGCTTCAACGTCGTCAAGATCGACGGACATGATTTTGGGGAGATTGAAAAAGCCTTTGACGCCTTCCACGCCCTTAAGGGACTGGGAAAGCCCATGGCCATCCTGATGAAGACCACCAAGGGCAAAGGTGTCTCCTTCATGGAAAACCAGGCGGGCTGGCACGGCAAGGCACCCAACGACGAGCAGTACACACAGGCTATGGCAGAGCTCGAGGCAGAGCAGAAGAGAATCGAGGAGGAATAAAGAGATGGCAGAAGTGAAAAAGATTGCTACCAGAGAAAGTTACGGCAATGCTCTCAAAGAGCTGGGCGCCCGCAACCCCAGAGTTGTGGCCATCGACGCAGACCTGGCAGGTTCTACCAAGACCGCTGTCTTCAGGAATGCATTTCCGGATCGCCACTTCAACTGCGGCATCGCGGAGTGCAACGTAATGGGCACTGCCGCCGGTATGGCGGCCACCGGCCTTATTCCCTATGCATCCACCTTTGCAATGTTTGCGGCGGGCCGCGCCTATGAGATCGTCCGCAACTCCATCGGCTATCCCCAC
>ONXK01000193.1 GCA_900321785.1 uncultured Lachnospiraceae bacterium
CCGCCTGCGTTGAGGACAATGACAACCTTGTCAAAGGCACTCTTGACCTGTTCGACCAGCTTCTGCTCGGCCTGGGAGAGGTAAAAATCACCCCGCTCAAAGACTTTTCCTGCCCTTTCCAGAAGAGCAAGCTCTGTGCCGGAGAGGTCTGTCGTAGTCTTTCGCCCGGCGTCCAGTTCTGTCGTGCGGTCCCAGTTTTCACCGGAAAAACGGCAGATGCTGATGACCGCCACATCCGCAAATGCGGCTGCGCCCTTCAGAAGAGAATCGGGGAGTGAAGGCTCCTGTGTCATTCCGGGGACGATGCCCTCATCGCGCTGTTTTCGGACTTCCTCCTCATAGAATTCGTTCAGGGGCTCATAGAGACGAACCTTATCTTCCTGCTCCTTGATCCGCATACCATCAATAAGGTTTCTGACATAAGAGACGGTGACATCTCCGCTTCCGCCGCCGCCTTTTACATAATCCGCTCCGCCCTTGCCGAACAGGGCAATATGTGTTCCTTTTCGAAGAGGAAGAACCCGGTCCTCATTTTTGAGAAGTACCATACCTTCTGCCGCAGCGCGTCTGGAGAGGGCTATATGTTCCTCTCCCGCTGTCACTCTGCGTCCATCTTTTCCAATAGGAAGACCCGGCTGGTAAAAGTGTCTCCCCCATCTCGTTTTCTTCATGAAAACCTCCATTCCGCCGTCGGCCGCCGGCACAAACTCTATACGGATTCATTATGATCGGATTTTTGAATTCCTTTCATTTCAGCATTCAATTCATTATTTATTCTTCATCGCGCAAGACTCGCGAGCGAGTCTTGAATATCATACAAATAATTATAATCTCTGCCGGACTTCGGTCAATCAAAAAAAGACTGCTTACAGCTTATAAAAAGTGTTCCGCCATTCTTCATATCCGGGATCCCTTACGAGAAAAAGTACGAGAGGGCCATAGGAATCATCCCGGTTTCAGGAGAGGAAAAACAGGAACAAAAGAGGAGGCAGAGGAGGCAGGAGCAGGTCCTCTGTCCCGGAAGGGGAATCATGATCAGAACATCCGGATTAGAGAACAGTCAGTCTTATATAGCTTCTGAAGATCTGATGAAGACTGTGAATATAGCGATGACGCTGGAGAAGCCGCTGCTGGTGAAGGGCGAACCGGGAACGGGAAAGACCATGCTGGCACAGGCGATCGCAGACGCATTGGGCAAAAAACTGCTGATATGGAATATTAAATATGAGAGTTCATAAGTATATTAACGACCCAAAAGAATTACTTGAGCAGGGGAAACAGATAGTTTCTGAAAACGCAGATAATAAATTCGTTCATCGCGTATCTATGGTTAACCTCATGCTCAGTGGACTTTCCTCCAAATTACTCGCTGAATTCTGCGGTGACAGCGAACGTACTCTTCAGACCTGGCTCAAAAAAGTCGATGAAATTGGCTGGGAAGCATTGGTTGCTGTGAAACAAGCAGGTCGTCCCAACAAACTCAATGATGAGCAAATAAATGAAATCAAGGCTGCTTTAAAAACTGATCCTGCAGAATCTGGGTATAACGTTTGGGATGGTCCTGCACTATCCGACTATATCAAGACCAAATATGGTATTGACTATGGTGTCAGAGCATGTCAGATCCTTATGCATAAAATGGGCTTCTCCCTAATAAGACCACAGACATATCCGTCTTTGGGAAATCCGGACAACGAAACCCGTGAGGCCTTTAAAAAAAACTGACAGAAATCAATCAGGATCCGCATCTTATTACCGTATTTCAGGACGAAGTACATTTTCAGGAGCAGACATCTATTACAAGGACCTGGGCAGAAAAGGGTTCCGAGCCAAAAGTCATGTCCAAACCCGGAAGAAAGAAAGCTTCATACAGTGGTTTCATTATTCCCGAATCGGGAGAACTCGTTGTAACCAAGTCATCTTGGTTTAACTATGAGAATGTTATACAGTCTTTGCGTGAGTTCATGGAAACAAAGCCATGTCCCGAAGGAAACAAGTATTGTATAGTTCTCGACAATGCTCCATGGCATAAGAAAGCCATCCGATTGATTTGGACGGAACAACTCGAAGAATATGCTGATATCCGAGAGAAAATGGATTACTTATCTCTGCCGCCATATTCTCCTGATCTTAATCCTATAGAGCAGGTTTGGCGAAAAACACGCAGAGAAAAAACGCACAACAGATTCTTCAGCGCAATTTCGAAACTGATAAATGTACTTGATGATTACTTTGCGCAGTTTTTTATGCCAAACGATCAACTCAAGTCGTTATGCAGTTTCAGTTGCTTTGCGTAGCAATACGCAGGTTTTAAATTCGTTTACTATATAAGTGCTATATCAGGCAAGTCTCCATAAGCCGGATCGGTTTTTTTTAAGGGGGTGTTTACCATGAAAAGGCTTCTTTGCGCTGTCCTTGCGCTGATTCTTTCGTTCCCGGTTCTGTCGGCGGAATCCTACGCTCTTTCGGACTGGGCCAATCGGAATCAGGGGAATACCGGCGGCAGCCAGACACAGGCGGGCGGCAATCAGCCCCAGGACGGCGGCAGCCAGCAGATGAACTCCGGACAGGCGGCGATTTCCCTGTCCGAGCAGAAAATCACATACGCCGATTACGAGAACGCGACAGTAGGTACCACCGTAATCCCGGACGGATGGACCACGCAGGTTATCCATCTGGGAACCAGTACCGAATCCATCTCCTGGCCCAACGCCATCTTCCTGACCGCCACCAGCCCGGACGGGAGCGCCAAAATGCTGTTCCTTTCCAGGAGGAGGTTCCTGCAGTATTACCAGAACCTGATGGGGGTGGAAACCCGCTCCGCGGATGACAAAATTGACTCTTCCCGCTTGATGCATACCGCAGATTACCGGGACGCTGCCGCGTGCTGCGACCTCACAGCCCGCACGCTCTTCGACGCGAACGCCTCCTTGCTGGCGGATCTTGGCCTTTCCGCGGAAGATCAGGCGGTCCTGGCCGATGCCAAAGCGATGAACACCGCCGCCATTCAGGAAAACGTAGCCGCCGTAAACAGGATTTACGGCGAGAATACAGAGCTTCTGGCGACGGATTTCACCTTTGCGGCCCGGACCTATCAGGCCGGTTCAAAAAAAAATAACCGTAATGGCCTATTCCTCCGGTTACCAGGTCCGCACTGCGAAAGAGTTTGTAAGCAGCTACACCGGTTCCGATTCCTATACGGAAGAGATCTACTGGGAAATGCCCTGCGTCTTCGCGATCTGTACAGACGCGGATAAACACGACGACTACATGGGCGCTTTCCAGGCCTTCGCCCTGGGCACGAACGTTACAAAAGAATACGAAGTGTTCTGCCACATGAACGGCGACCGTCTGATCACCGCTATGGCGGAATACAAAAACGGTAAGACCGACAGCTTTTCCGGTATGGAAGAGTGGGAAAAGGAAAACGCTTCCAGGACCATTCAGACAGGAGAAACCTACAGAACGCTGGAACGCTGGTCGGATTATACTTCCTTGGACGGCAGCCGCGTAAAACTGCCGAACGCTTATAACTATGTTACCGAAGAGGACAGCGGCCTTATTTCCTTCGGGAATCAGTAGAACTTTGCCGGAACCGGTCAGAAATTCACCGGAACCGGGCAGAACCTTGACGGAGAACCGGCATAATCCCGCCGGAATCCGGCAGAACTTTGCCGGAACCGGGATTCCGTTCGGCCAAAGTATACGAAAAAAGAAAGAACAGGAAAATGAAAGCGGAAGAAAACGGTAGAGATCCTTTCTGCAAAGAAACCGAAGAACGTACGATGGAGTTTTTTTCCTTTTCCGCAAAGGTGTTTCGGTGGTGCAGGATCCTTATGATTCCGGCCGCGGCGATTTATGCGGCTGCTATGATCTATGCACAGAGTTCGGGGCGCAACCCCGCGGGGAGTTTCCTCTTCCTGCTGTGCCTGCTGTCTTTTATTGTGACTCTGCTGAAACTCGAAAAAGAATACGGGCAATATGTGGAAGAGAGCAGGGCGGCAATCATACAGGGCTCTCCGGAACCCTATTCTCAAAAAGCCCTGAAACTGCGCGGCACGCAGCAGAAGGCGGGAAAAGGCGTCTACTTCCTGATCGCCGGAATGGTAATCGCGCTGGGCCTTCTCTGTCTGGCCGGCGGCGCGGCGATTATGCTGATGGGCGGCAGCTGGATCTTCTGGGGATTTCCGATCCTTGTACTGTCGCTCCCGTGCTTCCTGCTCGGAATCGTTTATATCGGGATGGGAAGAACCGCTCCGGAGTGAGCGGATGTTATCATGCCAAAGAGTCATGCCCGCCTGCAGCAGGCGGGCATGGTGAGATAATCTCGCGGTATCGGATGCAAAGGCGCAGGCGGCGGGCTGAGAATCTGCGGCACCCGAGGCTCCCCGGGCTATCTGTCTCTGATCGGTGGCACCCCGGGTTATCTGCCTCTGATCGGTGGCTCCCCGGGCCGTCTGCCTCTAATCGGTACTCGAAGGGATAAAGCGCTGGAATGCCTGGATCATCCGCTTGTGATGGATGACGAAGTGTATGACAGGGCTTTTTTCTTTGGATAAGATTACATATTTATCCCCGGCGATGGTGTAGCTGATGTTGCAGAAGGCCGGGTTGGGGTTCAGCTCAACCAGCAGGCGCCCATCTGCGGAATTCGGGGAGGCAGTCGTATGGTTTGTCCGGGAGGCCTCAACCTGTGATTCCGCGGCAGCGTTTCCCGCGGCATCGCTCTCTGCGGCAGTGCTCTCTGCGGCAGCGTTTCCCGCCGTCTGCGCCATGGCACAGGTTTCCTCCAGATGCCTGCAATAATCTTCGTACGTATAAACAGGCTCCGCTTCCAGAAACAGGTCGGACAGGGACAGCGACAGCGGTGACTGCGCGAATTGCTCTCTGGTCAGGTGCGGTATGATGATGTGAACCGTCCCGTGCTGAATCTGAGCCTCCAGCGCCTCCCGCCCGGCAGCCCA
This sequence comes from uncultured Lachnospiraceae bacterium, assembly GCA_900321785.1. Classification (GTDB taxonomy): domain Bacteria; phylum Bacillota; class Clostridia; order Lachnospirales; family Lachnospiraceae; genus CAG-791. Next base: position 4,965 of record ONXK01000193.1, read on the forward strand.
GTAGTCCAGGATTTCCTCTCCGGCAGCTTCCGGAAGAGAAGATCTTTCCAGTACAGACAGCAGAAGCGCATGGGACATGGTCGAAACAGGCATCTGGTTGCAGACGATACGGAGCTCCTCCCCTTCCGGATAGCGGGCGTATTTTGAGAGATACTCCTGTTTGCGGTCTTCCCGGTAGATGTCCATGAGCGGGCGCGCTTTGCGTAAAAGCTCCTGGGCTCTTTTCCGATAATGTTTTATCTCTTCCTTCCTGCGGTACAGGGTATATTTCCCGGAAGCCTGATGCCCGACGATGGCAGATCCCTCCAGGGCGGCGGCGCCGGATACCTTGAGCAGATGGGAAAAAACATTCCCCGGGGCGGAAGGCAGGTAGTACGGAGAGATCTGACCGGTCATGTATATGGGGATATTTCCCTCCAGCCCCAGCATCATTTCAGAAAAGGGCCGGTTGATATCATGGATGATGTGGAGGTGAAGGCCTTTTTTCAGCATTACGCCCATTCCAAACATCCACTTTTTCGAAAAATCTGCATCTTTTGCCATATCCTGTATGGGCATGTCGCTGTAAAGAATACAGTCTTCCATGGATTTGGAAAGAACGGTCGTTTTTATAAAATCCAGCTCGCTCTCCATCATATTGTTCAGTCCGTAATAGGTCTTCTGCAGCGGCAGCTGAAAGAGGGCGGGCGGCATTTTTATCTCATCAAAATGAACGGCTTTCAGATAATCGCCAAGATCGAATTCGTTAACGCAATTATTTTATGCGTTTACTATAAATCGACGACGAAAGCACAGGACGGACTGTATACCTATGATGTGGTACAGCGTCTGTATGACAGTCAGTTCGGCGCAAATGTGGACGATGTAAGCCGAGGCCTTTTTGTCAGAGGAGCAGGTGGTGCTTCTGATCGATGAGATCGACAAGGCGGACCTGGAGTTTCCCAATGATCTTCTGTGGGAAATGGACCAGATGGAATTTTACGTACAGGAGACAAAAGAGACCGTGCGCGCAAAGCACCGGCCCATTGTGATCATCACCTCCAATGCGGAAAAAGAGCTGCCGGACGCTTTTCTGCGGCGGTGTATCTTCCACTACATCGAATTCCCGTCTCTTACACAGATGAAGGAGATCATATACGCACATTTCGGCGATATCGACAAAGAACTGCTGCAGCAGGCGGTCCTTACCTTTTTTAACATCCGCCGGGTGCAGAATCTGTCGAAAAAGCCCAGCACGTCCGAATTGATCGACTGGCTGCGGGCACTGATGGCGGCAGGCGTAGACCCGGCCTCTATCCCCTCTGCGCTCCCCTATCTGGGTGTTCTGATCAAGAAGGACAAGGATTATGCCCAGGTGATCAGTTCCATGCGCCATTGATCCTGTTCACTATACTGCAGCGTTGAATGATTTTGTCTTACTATGTTTATTGATTTTTTCTACTATCTCAGAAAAAAGGGCGTAAAGGTCTCGATCGGAGAATGGATGGTCCTTCTGGAGGGCCTTCTGGAGGGTATGCGGAAGGGACTGCATGAGTGCACCCTGGATGGATTTTACCGCCTGTGCAGAGCCGTCATTTTAAAAGATGAGTCCGAGTATGATCTCTTTGACCTGGCCTTTGAAGAATATTTCAGCGGCCTTGCAATGAAAGATCCCCTGCCGAAAGAATGGACAGCTGTCCTGGAGAAGGCAGACCCTGAGATCGCGCAGGCGCTGACGCGGCGGGATCAGATACAAAGTTTTGAGGGAATGCCGGGCGCGGCGGGAAAGGGCCGGAACGCACCGGGACCGGGTTCGGGGTCGGGCGGCGGACGCACAGCTATCATTGCTCCGGGGAGCCGCCGTTTTCGGGATTTCCGA
>ONXK01000196.1 GCA_900321785.1 uncultured Lachnospiraceae bacterium
AATTAACAAGAAATGTTTTTCGGGCACGGCATAGAAAAAGACCCGCTTTCGCGAGTCAGCCTGAAAAATATTTCCTTTGAACCAAGTCGACGACCGTCCGGTTCCAGTCACCTTCATTATAGAGAAAGTTTTTTGGCGTGGGCGGATTCTGCTGTTACAAATGACATGATATACAGCCAAAAAAGCAGTTAAATGGGCGGATTCTCAAGCGGAAGGACAGGTTTTGTGCATAGCAAACAGACCTCCGCCAGAGGAGGGCGTATGTCACCTGTTCAATTGCCTGTATTTCAGGCAGCACGTATAAACCGGGCGGCACTGATCCTGCTCATGCGCGGACAGATCTCAAGTGGTCCATGACATTTTTCACATACAGTGATGTCCCGATGGAAAAAGTGCAGGATAAGTTCTGCAGCCTTCATAGACTTCACGGGACTCTCCTGATATTTGCTGCCGAGCAGAGAATGGATCAGCCCGAGGTTCTTTTTCCGGACACAGCCTGCCAGAAAGCCTGCGGACCGTATGCGGGTGAAGCCTGCAGGAAGGATATGCATCAGGAACCGGCGTATGAATTCATCCGAGTCAAGTTCCATGGTCTTCCATGTATAGGAAGAGCCGCTGTAATCCTTGTACCGGAAGCGGATACTGTGGTCATCAAAGCTCTCCACCCTGTTGTCGGAGATGGCTGTCCGGTTGGTATACCTGGCAAAGTAGGTGATGGCATTATCCGTGTTCTCACTTCCGGGATCATGCGGATCGCTTACAGGTGCGAGGGATTTGATCTCCACGTTCCATTCCGCCCTGTAGCAGGCATCTATCAGTTCCTTCCATGTGTAGGAGTTCCGGTATCTCTGCGCCTCATTGAAGTAAGAGAGCCTGTCCTCCTCCCGGAGCTGTTTGAGGCCGTCCAGGAACTTCCCCCTGAAGAGCCGGTCTATCGCTTTTACAGGAAGGAAGAACCGGTTGGAAGGGCAGCGCTTAAAATCTTCCTTACCGGCTGTCAGCCCTCCTCCGGAGACCAGCATGTGCAGGTGGTAGTGGAGGGAGAGGTCGGATCCGAAACTGTGAAGGATCGTCAGGATGCCCGGAGTCATCCCCGGTTTGTCCTTCGACAGGGCCAGGACCGTGTCCTTGGCGGAACGGAACAGGAGGCCCAGGGTCTCGCGCTGGTTCTGGTACATGATCTCACTGAGATCATGGGGCAGTGTGAACACAAGATGGAAGTAGGGAATGCCCGGGATCACTTCCGCCTGGCGCAGGGCCACCCAGCGCCTTTCATCCAGGTAGCCGCAGCTGGGGCAGTTGCGGTTCCCGCAGGCACAGGCCCGCATTTCAACGCGGCCGCAGTCATTACAGCGGATCAGGGTATATCCGAGCTTCCCCGTTTTGCAGGCGATCAGGGAATTCATTACTTTCAGTTTCCATTCCGGGACCGGATGGGACTCGCAGTACTTCGGGAAATGTGCCGCGAAGAAATCCCGAAGCTTATGCTGTTTACGGTTATCCGTATGGGAATACGGCTCCAGGAGGGACCCGGCGTCCTCCGTGGAGATGCCGTTCCACGGACAGAAGGGCTGTTGATCACAGGAATTCCGGGAACGCGGGATCATCGAAGGGGTTTTCAATGTGCTTCCTTTCTTTAAGACGCGCGTCAAGCTGCACGTAGATCAAAGTACTTGTGATCGAACGGTGCCGGAGTCTCTGCTGGACCTGGAAGAGGTCAGCGCCTGACTGGTAGTAATGGAGTGCATGTGCATGTCTAAGGGAGTGGAAAGTGTAACCGCGTCCCTCCCATCCCAGCTCCAGGAGACGGTTCTTAAAGACCTGAGAAAGGGTGCCGGTGCTGATATGGGAACCTTCCTTCTGCCCAGGAAAGAGCCAGTCCTGAGGTCTCTTCCCCCGGCAGCATTCTTCCCAGTACCGGCGGAGGATGTTCTTAAGGCGTCTGGGAAGCTCGACCCTGCCGGCATAGCGGCTCTTGCTGACTTCCTCGGAAATGGTCACGATCCCGTCCGTGAAGGAAATATCCCCGAACCGGAGGGTGACCACCTCGCTCAGTCTCAGGGCTGCGCCGTAAGCGGCGGCAAGTGCGGCCATATGTTTGATGTTCTGTGTGCCGATGATGATCGTCATGACATCCGGTTTGGAGGGAACCTTCGGAAGAGGATGGTCCACCCTGCACAGGGGCAGGTCATCATTTGTAAGCGGCCTTCGAAGAACAAAGCGGAAATACTTTTTCAGGGCGCAGTTATAGATGTTGACGGACCTTGGTGCATAGCCCAGCCCGCCGTCAGCCTTACTTCGGATGAGATGCAGGAGGAATGCGCGCAGATGCGGGACATCCGCATCGTTAAGACGGATGCTGTAGCTGGCATCAAGCCATACACAGCATTCGAAGATTGACTGGAGATAGCTGTCGATCGTGCGGGGACGATAATTGATCAGCTCCAGGACATCAGAGATGCCCTGAAGTTCAGATTTGTAGAGTTGTGAATTGGTGTACTTCATGACCTTTCCTTTCAAAATCAGTTTTGCGGTGACCGGTTGCAAAAAAGTTTTGAAGGAGGGGCACGAGTACACTTGAAGCGAAAGGAATAATCAAGTATACTCATCTTGCTTGTCAGGCCGTTTTACGACCTGTAGAGACCCCATGGATGAGTGTACTGGCGGCCAACTAATACGACTCATTTGTGGGGACTTTTTATTGTCAGAAGCAAGATGAGAGTAAACAAAAAAGACCACCTTGGCAAGAGGCAGTCTTTATTGTAGTCGATAAACTTGGCAGGCTATCGCCGACAGGTCGGCGATTTGGTTCAAATAAAAAAAGTATTGAGTAGCAGGGGAGAAGCTGTTGGCATATCCACTTTTTTTAGGCATTATTGGATATCAAAATACTCTTCTAGCTCGGAAATGGGGCTATATGATAGTTTTAGAAAAAAATACTGACCGATAAAAGCGAATACAAGTTATTTTTAGAGGATATGAAGACTAACGCAAAGTACTATATGCAAATTGTAAATCCTATAAGGAATGACTATGATAACCGTAAAGAGTATTACTGGCTAGTCCAGAGCTTAGATTACTTATCTAACAAGTTTAACATAGTACAAATACGAATAGCACTAATTGCTTTATTTGATGCAAAAGAAAGAGGGGTAATAAGTAGCAAGAAGTTTAAGGAATTCATTCATTATATCGAAGGCTTTCATTTTGTTTACAACGCGTTGTTAACATACGGAACGAACAAACTCGATTCCGTATATGCATCATTCGCTCGAAATGTTAGGAAAAGCAACACTAAAGATAAAGTAAATGCAGAAATTGACATATTGAAAAAGAGATTTGATGAATGGTATCCGCCATTTGAAGAGTTTAGAAAGGAGTTCATTAATTTAAAGTATTCAGGTAGAGAGGATCATCCGGACAATCTGAAAGTTAAGTACATTATTAATACTCTTGCGTGCCATGAATCAGCAACAAGGAAAGACTTGTTTTATGACGATGGAAGCATAGAACATATTTACCCAGAAGGATCTGGAGAAAAGATCGCACTGAACATTGGAAA
>ONXK01000197.1 GCA_900321785.1 uncultured Lachnospiraceae bacterium
CTGAAACTGGGCGAGGATCTGGGCCTTATCGACCACAACCAGTTCAATTTCCTCTGGGTCGTGGACTTCCCGCTTCTTGAGTGGTCCGAGGAGGAAAACCGTTATGTAGCCATGCACCATCCTTTCACCATGCCTGTGGAAGAGGATTGGGAACGCATCGATACAGATCCCGGCAGCGTCCGTGCGAAAGCATACGACATTGTCCTCAACGGCGTCGAACTCGGCGGCGGCAGTGTCCGTATCCACCAGAGCGACATCCAGGAGAAGATGTTTGAGGTCATCGGCCTCTCCAAAGAGGAAGCCAATGAAAAATTCGGTTTCCTGCTCACGGCCTTCAAGTACGGCGTTCCGCCTCACGCAGGACTGGCCTACGGCGTAGACCGTTTTGTCATGCTGCTGACCGGCGCCGACAGCATCCGTGAAGTCATCGCCTTCCCCAAGAACAAGGATGCAGCCGACCTTATGAGCGGCGCTCCCGATGTCGTCGACCCTGTGCAGCTCACAGACCTGCATATCGGGATCGAGAAAGAGGAAGAAAAGACGGATATGTAAGGCTTTGAAATGCGAATCTCTCTCCAGGGAGCCGCTCTTGCGAGCGGCATGGTAGAAAAATTGATAAAATAAAAAATGCGGGATGTCAGCGATAGCTGAAATCCCGCATTTTTTGCGCTTAAGTTCTGCCGTTCTGGTGCGTTGCATCTCCGGAGAGCTGCTTTCCCCGACAAAAACAGGACCGGGTATATTTTCGTGCCCTTCAGAAGTCAGATGTGCCGGATGGAGATCTCTTCCGGAAGTGTATTTGCGCAGACAGCCATGGTGTAGCCATCCGGGGCTGTAAGAAGGGCGTATTGAGCGGGACTAAGCTCCGCCCCCTCCGTATTATCTCTCAGGACCCGGATTCGTCCGCGTAAAATCACGTTTTTTCTGATGTCAGGACTGCAAGACGGAGAGGGTGAATTCGGTTTTACGTCAGTCGTATTACAAGACATAGAGGAAGAATCTGCTTTTATGTCGATTGGGGAAGGCAGCGGGTCAGGCACATATCCGTCCAGGCCGCCGCGAAGACCGCAGCCGAGATATTTCAGATAGGCCTCTTTGATGCTCCAGAGCCGGTAAAAAAGAGAAAGACATTCTGGATCGTCGGGATTTCCCGGGCTGTCGGAACCAGAGTCATTGATGCAGCTCTCTGCAGCCTTGTCGGCAGACAAAGCAAGAATTGCCTCATATTCTGCCTGGGAGAAAAAACGCTTTGCGATGCGAAAGATACTGGTGCGCGGTCTGCTGCATTCCTGAAGGTCCAGTCCCACCTCTTCGTCAGAGAAAGCACAGGCAATATATTCACCGGAATGGGAGAGGCTGAAATGTATTTGCGGCAGGTCCGGGAAAAAGGGCTTGCCGTCTTCTGTATGTCCGAGCATCTCAGGAGTGAAGAGAGCAGCATATGCATTTACGCCCGCTTCACGAAGGACTTCTTTCAGGAGCCTTGCGCGAGGTGCTTCCATCGGGGATCTGTTGAGATGGATGTCTGTTGACATGTGGCCTGTTTTTTTATCTGTATTCTCAGTAATCAAAACAGTGATCATATTCAATCCTTACTTTTACATTTGTCAGATTTCTTTATTGATATTTTCTTTTTTGTGTTTTTCATATGGAGCCATTTTTATAATGATTGTATCAGATTCAGAGGCTTTGTGCAGAAGACCATCAGCCGGTTTGCCCGCAATACCCAGGAAACCCGCTGGCAAAACGTATAGAGTTGTACAATATATCGAACTTGTATGACGATTCTCTTCTGGTATATAATTTATTTGAAGATATTTGCGAAATCGTAAAAGCTGTCAGACAATAAGGAGATCGTGAAAATGAAAGTAGATAAGATCATTAAAAACGCAAAAATCTTTACTTCGAACAAGGATCATATTCTGGCCAGCGCGCTTGTTGTGAAGGATGGAAAGTTCGTCTACGTTGGCGATGAGAGCGGTCTTTCGGAGTATGAGGGAGAGACTGAGGATCTAAACGGAAAATTCATCATGCCCGGCATCATCGACAGCCATGTCCATGTAACCATGGGCGCCGGATACGAATTGGTGGGCACCTTTGGGACGATTATTAAATGTGACAGCAAACAGGAAGCCCTGGATTTTATTGCGGACGATATCCGGAAAAATCCCGGGAAGGATCGCTACTGCTATATTCTCGACAAAAAGCATCTGAAGGGTAAGGACCTCACAAAAGAAGATCTGGACGCGATCTGTCCGGATGGAGAACTGCAGATTCAGGAAGCGCAGATGCACAGCATCTGGGTGAATTCCAATATCTTAAAGAAGCATGGCATTACCGACGAGACCAAAGATCCGGTGCCCGGCTTAAGCTTTTATGTGCGTAAGGATGGACATATCACCGGAGAAATGAGCGAGGGCGCGACGGAGCTGCCGATCATTCTGGACAGAGCAATGAACAAGTCGGATGCGGAGATTGACGCTGCGGTTCAGCGCTGGATTGATTTCTGCATCAGTGTCGGTGTGACAGCAGTTTTTGACGCCGGTATTCCGGGATATCCTGAATTCCATGAGCATGTCTACTCCCGCCTTCGGGCTCTGGATGAGCAGGGAAAGCTGCCCATCTATGTCGATGGCTGCTATGTGATCTCTGCCGCCTGGGAGGCGGAAGAAGGCATACGGCAGCTTAAGCGCATGCAAAAGGAATATAATACGGAGCACCTGAAAGTTCATACCCTGAAGCTCTTCATGGACGGCACCCTCAAGCTCCATTCCGGAGCCATGGTTACGCCCTATGCGGATACCGGTGAACCGGGATGCAATGCAATGAATCTGGAAGAACTTGTGGCGCTTCTGAAAGAGCTGAATAAGGAAGGACTGGATTTTCATACACATACCGTCGGTGAAGCTTCCTCACGCCTGGTGCTGGATGCCGTGGAGCAGGTCAGAAAAGAACTCGGGGACGATTTCCGTATCCGAGTCGTCAGTGCCCATCTCCAGATCCAGGATACTGCAGATCTGACCCGCTTTGCGCCTTTGGGAGTGATTGCGAATTTTACGCCCTGGTGGCACTGCGACGATGTCGAGGTGTATAAGAGGCTCTTTGGCGAGGAGCGCGGAAAGAAGCTGTATCGCTGCAAATCTGTCTGGGACAGCGGTGCTTTAGTCAGCTGGTCCTCCGATAATATTGTGTACGGTGATTTTTCGACCTGGAACCCCTACCTTGGCATGGAGGTAGGAATGACGCGTTTCATTTCCGATAAGACAAAGATTATGGATGTTGAGCGCTTCAAATACGTATTTCCTCCTTTGGACGAGAGAATGGGAATTGAAGAAATGCTGCTGGGATATACGATTAACGGCGCAAAGCAGCTCGGCATCGAAAAGACAAAGGGTTCCATCGAGGCCGGTAAGGATGCCGACTATCTGGTATTCGATACCGACCTGCTCAAGGCGGAGCATGATGGCTTCAGCAACAACAAGCCTGTGGAAGTATATTATGCCGGGCAGAAAATGAATTAATAACCCCTTCAATATTGATGATAAGTGTG
>ONXK01000198.1 GCA_900321785.1 uncultured Lachnospiraceae bacterium
GTATATTCATCTACAGCCTGTAGAAATTCATCATATTCAGGTTTTACGGTTAATTGTTTCTTCTTTGTTGTCATCGTTTTATACCTGTCTTTCATCATATGCCGATTGTGAAGCATCGAGCCGGGCGGGCCCAGGCGTGTGCTTACACAGACGGGGTTTCTTTGTTATCCACGCGGACTCTGCCCTGATGAATGCTGTCCCTGAAAAAATCCTTGACCGAGCATCCGGCGCGCCCCGAGGAGGCGCATGCGCAGGCACAGGCGCAGCTGGAGGCACAGGCACAGCTGGAAGCACAGGCTGATGCGCAGGAAGAATGAGACCTGTGGCTGCTTCCCGAACTCCGTCCGCCGCGGGAAGAGTGTCTGACCGGCACATTGATCACATTCACATGAATGTAGGTGTTTGGATGGTTTCCGTATCTGTAAGTGCCGGCTCTGGTGTAACTCTGCGGTTTTTCCAGATCCTTTTCCTCAATAATCTCCTTGCTTTTGATCATGCTGCGTCCGCAGTAGGCACAGTTGTCCTTGCCCTCTTCACGGCCGGCTCCGCAGCCGGGGCAGTTTTCATAGTATTCAATCTTTGTACGGGTAATCTTTTTGCGGTATTCCGTACCTTTTGAGGCACTGCCGAAGCCGAGTCCTTCGGCGGCCCATTTGGCAAATCCTGCAATGAACATACCCGGTCCCAGAATGACAAAGCCAATACTGACCACTGCGCCAATGATCGTATACATGAAGTCACTGTCATCATCACTATACGAGTCATCATAGACATCGTCATAGGGATCATCATAAGAATCATTGTTCCCGCCCGTATCCTGTCCTTCAACAGCCTGGCGGTCAGCAGAAAAAGCAAATGCGTCATTTGGATAGGCAACTGTCATGGAATACCGATCACCCGGCATCAGATCCGCGGTAAAGACAAGATAGTCGTTTTCAATAGAGCAATCCGGCTGCCAGGCACCGGCCTTATCCGCATTCCAGCGTATGGTCAGGTCTTTGACCTCGATTCCGTCAAACCAGGCAGGTGTAAAGGCAAAGACCGTTTCTCCCTGGACAAAACGGTCGATCTGGTACATGTGGTCCTGGGTAAAAGAAAACTCAAAGCTTGCGACCTCGCCCTCATAATAGCTGCGGTCCAGGTATATTGCCAGGGAACGTCCATTGTCCTTGATATGGTCGATGCTGCTTCCCAGAGCCGTGACATCGGAGTGGTTGGCGTTGGGCATACCGATATCCACCCATTCCAGAGGACCGTACTCTTCATCGTCCAGCACCTTCCAGTCGATGTGATAAGTCATCTTCAGAGAGGCATCCTCCTGCACATCCACAGTGATCCGGAAGTGCTCGATCTCATCAGTGGGGCTGTCTGCCCTCACCGTCATTGTGAAGGGCGCCAAAAAGCACATGCTGAGTATCATGAGAACAGCTGTCAGGTACAGGATGAGACGCCTGCCCGATACATATTTTCCCAATGAATATTTTCCCGATACTTCTTTTCCGGTTTTTTTCATCATCAGCAGTACCTCCTAAGGGGGCATTCGCCGGTCATCTGCGCGGAAAATTCACGGCGTGTCCGGCAGGCTTCGCTGTCCCAGATCTCCTTCCAGTCGTCGGTCAGCATGCTGCCCAGCGGCCGGTCAGACAGCCAGCTCTGGCAGGGTACAACGTTCCCGCCCGGAGTTACTGCCATATTGGACAGGCCGGCTCCGCAGGACGGCGAGGGGATATTCAGTTCCTCAAAAACCTGTTCGTCCAGCCATCCGGGAGAAGTGAAGGCAATCTCCATACCGTTCTGATGGCAATAGGCGACAGCCTGTCGAAGGATCTTTTCCAGTTCATCGCTTTCCAGCTGCAGGGCTTCCGATGGAGCCTGAGCCGCGCTTCCCGTGGTAATAAGGCCGGAACAGGTCACGTAGATGACGCCAAGTTCATGCAGGAGCTCAAGCGTTTTGACATAGTCCCGGTTCAATGTACACAGCGGGGTGTTGATGCTGACAGACAGACCCTTCGCCAGCGCGTTTTTGATGCCTGCCAGGGTCTCCTCATACCGGGAGGCTCCGACCAGACGATTGTGGACCTCTGCTTCTGCAGAGTAAAAAGTGATCTGCACACTGTCCAGTTCCGCCTCACGGAGCTTTTGGCAGTAGTCAGGGGTCAGACGGATGCCGTTGGTATTGAGACGGGAAATAAACCAGCGGGCATAACGGATGAGTTCAAAGAGATCCTCCCTCATGGTCGGCTCGCCTCCGGTGAAAGTCACCTGCGGAATGCAGGCGTCACGGCAGCGGTCCAGGATCTTTTTCCAGTCACCGGTGGAGAGTTCTTTCTCATCGGAAAGAGTCTGCCCGGCGGCATAACAGTGGACACACTTCTGGTTGCAGTGCCAGCTGCCGTCCTTTGTCATGGCACTGACCATCAGATCCATACGGTGGGGCCCCTGCATAAAAGGCGCATACTCGCCGATATTCATGTAATAGATGTCGGTGGTCACCTCTTCGCGGAAGGCGATCTGGTGGATCGTCGTGTAGATCGTCTTTATATCTCTCCTGATGCGCTTGCGGGAAAGCACGGGAAGCATCTGCTTGACACTGTCCGCCGTGCGTCCCTGGATACTGCGGACATCCTCCTCGCCGATCTCCCTGCCATCATAGTGGTTGATCTCCCGGATGAGTTCCGCAAGGATCACCGCCCATATAAAATTGACAGGCAGAATATCCGTGCCGTTAATGATGGCGACACTGGGATGAAAAGCATTTTCCTCCATCCTGGGAGGGATCAGGTGGATGCGGATGGCGCCCGGTCCGTTGGGGTTCAGTGTGGTGTGCAGTACCTCACAAAAAGTAGAATCCATGTAAGCCCGCAGATTGCGGACTGTCTTTGTGTTTCGAAAAAACAGGGGGACCTTCGTCATAGTGTCCTTTCTGCCCGGAGATCCGGGCCTGAGCGCTTTTGCAGTGTCTGTTATTTATCATCAGATTCCAGGAACTCTCTGTATGATCTGGGTTCCTTTACTTTGCTCTCTTTAAAGCCGCAGTAGCGATAAATGCATTCCTGCACATAGCGCTTCATCATTTCATCCTCCTCACCTGCATAGGGAGGGCATTCGATATGCAGTTTCATAATATGGCTGTCATCGACCATCGTGAAAACATATAGAATATTTCCGTAACTGTTGTATCCGGTGATGACCGATCTGATCTTTCCGTTTTCTTCTTCATAAGATTTGAGCATCTTGAAGGAATCAACGATCTCTCTGCCTTCGAGTTCTGTGACTTTTTTTATTTCCTGCATCAGTCCATTTCCGTCGTTCCTTTCATAAAGAGAGAAAATCAGGGCTGAACCGCCGCTTCCGCGAAATGTATGTGTCTCAAGGTGGTTTCCGATCTCATCAGGATACCGGTCAAAATCACTATACACACTGTTATACAGGTTATTGGGGTACCGGAAGCTGAAACCGGGCGTAGAGGAAGTGTATCTGTAATAATACTGAGGTTCCAGGTTC